>JANMME010000003.1:0-5790 GCA_031373015.1 Saprospiraceae bacterium | reverse complement strand
GGTATCAAGCACCGGCCAACGTTCGAAATTGCGCACCTGAGCCTGCTGCACCGTAGCTGTCAGAGAATCGAGCAAGTGAAAAACGTTGTCATTGGAGAGCGGCTCAGCGCGGAGTTCATTCCAGCGGTCTTTCAAACGAAGGCGATAAGCGGGGTCTTCCCACACTTTTGTCCACCAAAAATCCACCACCCAGCTATCGTCCGGGCAATATTGGTTGAAGTCAATGATCCAGCCCTGAGGATTATCGGCGTTGCAATAACCGGCGTTGCCGAGTGCGATGTTGAAATCCCAAACAGGCCCGGCATGGAGGCGCGAATCCTCGCTGTCTTTGTCCTTGTAGAGGAAGGTACTGATGCGGTAAGCGTCCACGCATTTGGCCAGTTCGTTCAGCAAGGTAAAATCCACAAACGACTGTACATCAACGTATTTTGGATAACCAAGGATCGTGTCTGCAAAATCTGGAGAAGCCATCGCGCCTTCAAAATCCGTGATCCATTGCTCGATATAGGCTTTTTGCGCGGGCTGTACGTCTGCGATTTTTGGGTATTCGATTTGCCACAAAGTCGTCTGCCAGCCTCCCGGAATGGGGGGATAGGGTGATATCCAGCCTTGGTTTTGTGCGCCGGTGGTTTTGTCAATTTTGAGGATGTAGCCGCCGGTAAGGGAGTCGCCCGCGAGGTCGTCGGCTTTGAGTTTGGCGATGTCCACACGGTCTTTGCCGCGTTTTATTTTTTCGGCCACCAGGTAAATGCCCAGGTAGTCGCCATTGAGCACGACTTCTACAAAACGGGAGCGCGAGGCCCAGGGCATGGTGCGCCGCGCTAGTTCAAACATGAGCGCTTCACGCACCAATGTTTTGTCGTTGTAAGGCGCGAGAAAAGCCCAGTCAGATTCTTCGGGCATCCCGAGCAAGGGGAACTTCATGTCATTCCCAGCTGCGTCGCGAATTTCCACTGCGTAAGGTTTTTTGTCAGAAAGCCAATTGGAAGTACTGCCCCGGAGTTCGATGCCGATGTTGCCGTTGAAGTGGCTCGGCAGGTCGCTAAGGTGGTTGGTCTGGCCTGGGCCATTGTCAATCACCTGCATGATGGCGTCAAGTTTTGGTTCGTCGGGGATGTCCTGCCCATTCGTATTGAAGATAACAATGGGTAAATCCGAGGATTCAAAATTGACTTGCGAGAAAGCGGCAAGCGGGGAAAAGAGGATAAGCCCGGCCTTCGCCCAGTTCAACCAGATTCTTTTGTTGAAAAGGGGAAAGGCTACGGCGGGTAAAAATGCCAGTTTTTTCATGTTGGCAAAGATGGGGAAAAGGTGCTTCTCAGGGATAATTTCCTGCTTCAATCAGTTCCCTACGCTCAATGATATTGTCAGGAGCGTTGAAAACAAGCAGTTTAGCCGTAGCGACTCCAACATGGGTTCGCGGTAAAATTTCACCATCATTCACTTCAAAATGGTCAAACCAATGATCTTTTCTAGGGTTGAACAAAGGAATGAGAGGGCCGTTTTCCTCTAAAATGGTGGAGATGTTGCTCCCCTTTTTCCAATTGCAAACAGAGCAAGACCAAGCCAGATTGTCTGGATGGTCAGAACCTCCATGCTTTCGGCTGATGATATGTTCAATGTGGTAGGCAAAGTTCGAGTCGCTCTCAGCGACACGACAATATTCACAACGGAAGCCTGCTCGTTCGGCGACAAATCTTCTTACAGATTGAGGAATATGACGACTCATGCAGCGGTTGCTAAGCGTTGGCGAGCGCGAGCTTTTGCCAATCGGACAATGTGCTCAACCGCCATATACTTTTCCAATTCTTGCACTTCGGAGGGAGTCAGTTCACCTTCTTTGTTTTTCTCAAGCAACTCTTCCAAATGTTCCTGGGCAAGCTTAGAAGCATGAAAACGCAACACTTTGTCAGAATCCATGCTTGCTAGGAGTTCGGCGAGCTCATCATATATGTTTAGACCCTGAATAATCATCTCTAATTTTTACACAAAAGAACTGAATAGCACCCAAACGTCCAAATTTATTGCTGGATCTTTATCTCATGTCGCTTCTGCTCCCGCAGCTCAATCGCTTTCGCAGCTTTGATCGGAATAGCCACACATTTTTTCTCCATATAGCCGAGCATCCGTTGCACGAGGTCCTGCGTGGCCGGGTCGAGTTGGGCGTATTCTTTGCCAAACACTTCCTGCATCGCCCGATCTTTCACGGCTTTCACTTCGTCGGTAATATGCGCGAGTGAGCGTTCTATCTGGCGTTCGTGCCAGCGGTCACGGAATTTTAAAATGCGGTCTTGAATGAGCCCGGCAGCGCGGTCGCGCTCTTGTTCGCGGTAAGCAAGGTTTTCGTTGGCCGTTTCTTTAAGGCTTTCAATTTCAATATATTGCATGGGAAAATCTTCCACGGTTTCGCGGGCTACATTGTGCGGGATGGAGAGATCCACCACCACTTTTTTTCCGTTTTCATTCGCTAAAAGTTCACGGTAAAGGGTTTGGGTAATAATGGCTTGGGTAGCCCCCGTACAAACGACAAGGGCATCAAAGCCTTCAGAGAAGTAAGCCAGTTCGTCCAGCGAGAACGCCCGCCAGCCATTGGCTTGGGCAAGCAACTGGGCTTTTTCAAACGTGCGGTTGAAGATCGTAACGTTGGTAAACTGGGCTTTTGCCAAAAACTTGGCGAATAGCGCGTTGGTCTCGCCCGCGCCCACCATCAAAATCCGCGCTTCAGGGCGGAGGCCTGTTTTCAGCATCTCGCCAAATGCCAAGGCGACCACGGAAAGCGCCCGGCGGCCAATACCCGTGTGGGTATAGATCTCTTTTGCGGTTTCGATCGTGAAGCCCAAAAGCAGGCGAAGATGATCGCCCGTGAGCTTCCATGCGTGGCTTTGATCGTAAGCTTGGCGGAGTTGGCGGATGATCTCGCGCTCGCCTACTACAAGACTATCCATGGAGGATGCCACTTCGAGCAGGTGCATCACCGCGTCTGAGCTATGGATCAGGCGCATTTTAGCAGCTGTTTTTTGAACCAAATGTTCGGGCAAATCAGGCCGGAGCACAGAAAGCATTTGCTCGGCAATATTTTGACCTACAATACTTTGTGAATAAAAAACGTAGGTGACCCGATTGCAAGTAGCTAGGTATAGCAGTTCGCTCCAACCCATTTCTTCTTTCAGATTATGGAGCCTGTGAGCAGCACCCTCACTGGGAGCGATGGCGTGAGCAAGCGTTTCAAGCGGCGCGTCGCGATGCGTTAGGGTAAGGATGTGATAACCGTCAAGCATGGGTAGTAAAGCAGGATTTTTCGTATAGGTTTCAATGCACAGCAAAAGTATCAAGGAGGCTTGGGGTTAATGTCACGCCTTTGTAAAGGCAGAGGGGCGGCTGAAATTTGGAAAAAATCTACATAGAGGAAGGTTTATAAAATGGGAGCGTAGTTTTGCGCTGCAAATTTTGATCTATCTTTGTACGATTAAAAACACCGTTCATGGTCGCATATCCGAACATATATGACAGTCTGGCGGAATTGATGGCTGGGATGGACCCCAAAAAGGTCCTGGCTTTCCATGCACCGCAAGATATCCAAAGTCGAGTCGAATTTTTGCTGGAAAAAAAAGAGACTGACAACCTTTCTGAAAAAGAAAATGAGGAGTTGGAGCATTATTTTATTCTGGAGCATATCGTTCGTTTAGCCAAATCTCGCGCCCGACTGAGGCTCTCCCAACACCAAGCATGAGCCGGAATATCCCCGAAACAATACGCAAAGCAGTCGCCGAGCGCAGTGGCAATCGCTGCGAATATTGCCGGCGACTCGAGGGAGATTCCTTTATCAAATTCCAGGTTGACCACATTATCAGCCGCAAGCATAGAGGGCAAACCATTTTGGAGAATCTCGCCTATGCTTGCGCCATTTGCAATGGTAACAAAGGGAGCGATATTGGCACAATTCTTACCGAAACGAATGTTTTTGTTCGTCTCTTCAATCCTCGAAAAGACGATTGGTTCGATCATTTTGAGGTGACCGAAGGGTTGATTTATTCAAAAACCGATATCGGTGAAGCAACTATTCTGGTTTTGAACTTCAATGAGGTCAACCGCATTTTGGAACGCCTTGATTTGATTGAGGCTGGACTTTTCCCTTGACTTGACTACTGTGTTTCAAAAATATGCACCCACTTAAACTTACCCTTGCACTAGCCCTCTTCGCCAATTTCCTACCCGCCCAAACGACTTATCTCTTTTGTGGCCGCATCCTCCCCATCAGTGGCGAGGCAATCCTAAACGCCACCATTGTCGTTGAAGGCAGCAAAATTGCCCGCATCGAACCCGGTTTTTCGCGTGTGCCAATTGGAGCAGAAGTCGTTGATTTAAAGAACAAAACAGTGTTGCCGGGACTGATTGACTGCCACGTCCACCTCGAATGGGAGCAAAGCCGCAGTTCCTACACCGAACGCTATACCCTCAATCCCGCCGACATTGCTTACCGCGCAGCCGTGTATGCCCGCCGAACGCTCGATATTGGTTTCACCACCGTGCGCGACCTCGGCGGAACGGGCGTGAACATCGCTCTGCGCAATGCCATCAACGCAGGCTGGGCGGTTGGGCCTCGCATCATCACCGTAGGCCGGGCGCTCAGCATCACAGGTGGTCATGGAGATGCTACCACAGGCGCAAAATGGGATCTTTTCGATCCGCCTGGCCCTGAAATGGGCATTGCCGATGGTCCCGATGAGTGCCGAGCCGCTGTGCGCGAACAGATCAAACGCGGCGCCGACTGCATCAAAGTCTGCGCCACTGGCGGGGTGCTTTCGCTTGCCCGCGATGGGACCCTGCCGCATTATGCTCAGGATGAATTAAATATGATAGTCCAAACCGCCCGCGACCTTGGCGTAGTGGTGGCCGCCCATGCCCATGGCGATGAAGGAATGCGCCGCGCCGTGGAAGCCGGCGTGGTGAGCATCGAGCACGGCACTTTTATGAGCGAAGCCACGATGGATGCCATGATTAAGCATGGCACATATCTCATTCCGACCTTAACCGCAGGCCAAGCCGTGAGCGACAGCGCGATGTACGCCAAAGGGTTTTTCCCGGAAGTGGTGCGCAAAAAAGCCCTTGAAGTTTGCCCACAGCTCAAAGCTACTGCCGGCAAAGCCTACAAAAAAGGGGTAAAAATTGCGTTCGGCACAGACTCTGGCGTATCGCCCCATGGCAAGAACAACCTGGAGTTCGGGCTAATGGCCGAGGCTGGCATGAAAAATGCCGACATCCTCCGCGCTGCCACCCTCGACGCGGCCACGCTGCTTCGCATGAACGACCGCATCGGCTCGCTCGAACCCGGCAAACTCGCCGATATCGTGGCGGTGGAAGGCAACCCGCTGGAGGATGTTAGGGCCATGTTGAAGGTGGTTTTTGTGATGAAGGATGGGAAGGTGGTTCGGCAGTGAGGGTGAATTGCGGGGTTGGAAGACCCTCCCAAGGCAGAAAAAGCGATCAAAATCCAATGTCCAATATCCATTTTCCAATATCCAATGTCAAAAAATAAAACCATCCTAATCACCGGCGGCGCCGGCTTCATCGGCTCCCACCTCGTCCGGCATTTTGTCCATAAATACCCGGACTATAAGATCGTCAACCTCGACGCGCTCACTTACGCGGGCAACCTCGAAAACCTGCGCGACGTGGAGCATCTCCCCAACTACGTCTTTGAAAAAGGCGACATCACAGACCGTGTAGGGCTCAAGGCTATTTTTGAAAAACACCGTCCGGACGGCGTCATCCACCTCGCGGCGGAGAGCC
>JANMME010001139.1:0-3960 GCA_031373015.1 Saprospiraceae bacterium | reverse complement strand
CTTTGTTGGTTTCAATTTTTATAAAAAAAACAAACTGTTTGAAATTACACATCAAATACATGGTGAGCAGCCGCTGCAAAACAGTTGTGAAGGAGGAGCTTAAGAAGCTTGGCCTCCATTTTATCATCGTGGATTTAGGGGAAGTCGAAATTCTGGAACAAATTTCTGATGAGCAAAGGGTGCAATTGAAAACTGAATTACTTAAAGCCGGGCTTGAACTCATGGATGATAAAAAAGGCATCTTGATCGAAAAAATAAAGAACGCGATCATTGAAATGGTGCACCATACCGATGAAATCATCAAATTAAAATTTTCCGATCATTTAAGTGAAAAGTTGAATCATGATTACACCTATTTGTCAAACCTGTTTTCAGAGGTGCAAGGGACTACGATTGAGCAATTTGTAATCGGCCATAAAATTGAGCGAATAAAAGAATTGATCATTTATGGTGAACTAAACATGACAGAAATCGCTTGGAAGATGCACTACAGCAGTGTTGCCCATTTATCCAATCAGTTCAAAAAAGTTACAGGGCTTACACCTTCTCATTTTAAACAACTGAAAGACAAAAGGCGACAGCCTATTGAAGAAATCTAAAAACATAAAAACATGAATATCAAAAGATTCTTTGGGACAATACTTACACTCCTCGGAATAGGAGGGCTCATTTATACCGCTGTGATATTTGCCAATACCTCCGGCGGTATGCGTGATATTAAAACACTGACCATTTACGGTGTACTTGGCCTTATATTTTTCGTCGCAGGAATTGGGCTGGTACGCACTACAAAAGATGAATCTGAATGAATCATATCGCAAAAAATTCAACCCCAAAAAAAAACATTGGCAATGGGACGATTACGCCTGGTGCGGACACTAGTATGAACTTATTGGAACAGCGTTATAAAAACCTGCTTCATAGCCTTCCTTTTGCTGTTTATACCTGCGATACAAACGGGTATGTACAATTATTCAATAAAGCCGCTATTGAACTCTGGGGACGTAAACCGCAAATCGGCAAAGACTTGTGGTCCGGCTCCTTAAAACTTTTTAACCTTGATGGTTCGCCACTTCCTTTCGAGGACTGCCCTATGTCCAGAACACTAAAAACAGGGATTGCAGTATTAGGAGAAGAAATAATTATTGAGCGACATGATGGTGAAAAACGATATGTACAGCCTCACCCGCAACCTGTTTTTGATGAAAATGGAAACCTGACAGGGGCTGTTAATACTTTAATTGACATTACAGAGATAAGGAAAACGGAGCAAGAATTTTTAGGTAAAGAAAAGGAGCTTCGCCGTAAAAATTTGGAAAACGAACAATTACGTACAAAAGAACTGGAAGAGAAAGTGCAACTGCGCAACCTTGAAGTAAGCCAGGCAAATAAGGTACTGCGGCAGAAAAACGAGGAATTAGAAGAAGTAAGCGCAAAATTATTTTCGGAATATGCCCGTGGGCTTATCGAAGCCAGCCTTGACCCTTTGATCACCATCAATACTGATGGTAAAATCACGGATTTAAACCGGGCTATGGTGACTACAACGGGTATAATACGCGAAAAATTAAAGGGCACTGATTTCAAGGATTATTTTACTGACCCTCAACAAGCGCGTACATTATATCAGGAAGTCTTCACAAAAGGATTTGTCATCAATTCTCCACTCACTATAAAAGACCATAAATTGACAGAAGTATTATTCAATGGTTCTGTTTATAGAAATGAGCAAGGGGAAGTGGTTGGCGCAGTGGTGGTTGCAAGGGATATTACCGAGCAAAAAAGAATTGAAAAAGAATTAACCGAGGCAAAAGTATTTGCAGAGCTGGCGACCTTGATTGCCGAAGAATCAAAAAACAAAGCCGAAACGGCCGCTCTTATAGCAGAAGATGCCGTAAAAGCAAAACAGCAATTTTTGTCAAACATGAGCCACGAGATCCGCACACCGATGAACGCGATCATCGGGTTTACGAAAGTGGTGATGAAAACGGATTTGTCGCCAAAACAAAAAGAGTATCTGGCGGCTATAAAAACAAGTGGAGATGCATTGATCGTGCTGATCAATGACATACTTGATCTGGCAAAAGTAGACGCAGGGAAAATGACTTTTGAAGAAACCCCCTTCAGAATGGCCGTATCCATACCGGCTATGATTCATTTGTTCGAGACAAAAATCCAGGAAAAGAATTTAACCTTGATCAAGGAATATGACCCTAAAATTCCCAAAGTGTTGGTGGGTGACCCCGTGCGCCTCCACCAAATAATTTTAAACCTGGTGAGCAATGCCGTGAAGTTTACCATAAAAGGAAGCATTACGGTAAGCGTCCGTTTGCTGCAAGAGGATAAAAAGCATGCAAGCATTGAATTTTCGGTTGCGGATACCGGGATTGGGATTCCGAAAGACAAAATAGATGCGATTTTTGAAAATTTTCAGCAAGCATCCAGCGAAACTTCACGCTTGTTTGGGGGAACCGGGCTAGGACTTGCCATTTCTAAGCAATTGGTAGAGCAACAAGGCGGGAGCATCCAGGTAAAAAGCAAAACGGGAGAAGGCTCTACTTTTAGTTTTATTCTGGATTTTCAAAAAACAAATGAAGAAGCCGTATTGGATGTCGCTTTAACCGAATTGGACTCGGAAATCAAAAATATAAAAGTGTTGGTAGTCGAGGATATGGCGCTCAATCAGTTGCTGATGAAAACAGTGCTGGATGATTTCGGATTTGAGCGTGATATTGCGGCCAATGGGAAGATTGCCATCGAAAAACTGAAATCCAAAACGTACGACGTTGTTTTGATGGACTTGCAGATGCCTGAAATGAATGGGTTTGAGGCGACGGAATACATCCGAAACACCCTGAAATCCAAAATCCCGATCATTGCTTTGACTGCCGATGTTACCACGGTTGATTTGGCAAAATGCAAAGAAGCGGGCATGGACGACTACATTGCCAAGCCGGTGGATGAAAGATTGTTGTACAGTAAGATAATTGGGGTTGTGATGAAACCGGTATTGAAGCAGGTGCTTTCAGCGAGCAAAACCGATCTTACAAAAAAAATGAAATACACGGATTTAGATTATTTGGTCCAGCGTACAAAAAACAACTCCGGGATGATCATGGAGATGATCTCTGCCTATTTGGAGCAAACCCCGCAATTAATCAGGGCAATGAAACAAGGACTACAGGATCAAGATTGGGACTCCTTGCACGCAGCGGTACACAAAATGATTCCATCTTTTTCAATCATGGGCATAAACGCAGATTTTGAGGACATGGCAAAAAAAGTTTTGGATTTTGCGCGTACCCAGCAACAAACCGAAGGCATAACCGAATTGGTTTCGCAACTTGAAAACGTTTGCACCCAAGCCTGTATAGAATTGGAAACAGAATTTAATCGGTTTAAAAGCATAAACTCATGAAGCGCGAAAATAAGATTAAAATTTTTCTCGTAGACGACGATGCAGTTTACCTTAAACTACTGGAAATTGAATTCCTTGAACATGCCGATTTCATCATCGAAACATATCCTACAGGTGAAAAGTGTATAGAACATTTATCACAGAGTCCCGACGTGATTATTTTAGATTACCATTTGGACGGTATTGACAAAAATGCCATGAATGGAATTGAAGCCTTGGACAAAATAAAGGCCTATAATCCTGATACTCCCGTTGTGATGCTGTCCAGTCAGGACAAAATCGAGGTGGCCATAAACTGCATGCACCATCGGGCTTTTGATTATGTGGTGAAAAGTGAAACGGCTTTCGTGCGCTTACAAAAAATTATCTCTACCATTTTTAAATACAAAAAAATGGAGAAAGAATTGAATTGGTATATGGATCGGATGTAATCTCTTTGTAACTGGTTAGGATGGGCCACGGATGACACGGATGAGACACGGATTTGCACAGATTTTTGTGTATTCATCAAGAAATCTGTGCAAACCCGTGTCTCATCCGTG
>JANMME010001125.1:0-9213 GCA_031373015.1 Saprospiraceae bacterium | reverse complement strand
GAAAAAGAAGAAAGGTCAAGTCCCTTGGCAAAATCAGTCCCCTCAGCACGGTAGAACAAATTTTTTCGGATACCGTACATGTCAATATCTGAGAGGGCCGCCCCCGCCCCATCTACATAGAACGCATTGCTCGAGATGTCGAAATTCCGAAGGCTACTGCCTTCGATCATCACAGGTGAATTGTAAAATCGAGTGTTTTGAACCTTTAATCGCGAAAGGGCAGTGTGTTTCTGTGCTTTGATGCTCCGCTCGTCAAACCCAGAGAACAGAGGAGAAATACAAAACCAACCGGGAGGGCAGGACAGTTGTACGGTCAAAGGGGTCTCCATCGAGTAAATACCGTATTTGCAAACTCCGTCTGCCCGCTCATCTGTAAATGAACAACCCTCAAAAATGGTTTTTCTCGAAACGACCAAATTGATTTGACGGTCAGAACTCAACTCAAAGCCATCATCAAGCGTGAACTCACAGCCCGTGAACAAATTTGGGTTCCTGTCAGTTGGGGGAGTATAAGCGAAAAAGTTGATGGCGAGCCTGTTATTGACAAAATGGGAATTGGTGGCGCGCACAATCCCTTGTACCGCATTCGGGTTGTATGAGATATTGTAGTATATCGCCTCTTCCGCTTCTCGAATAGTGGAGTTGTCCGCTGTCAATTTCGCGGGTTTATCGCCATGGTGCAAATTTCCGGGCAAAAGGTAAACGCCGCGCCAAAGTCCATAGGTCTGTATGCACCCCGCTGCATGGGAGGCTCTTATTTCTGAGCTGTTTAAAATCAGGTGCGCTCCCGGCTCTACCGTGATTTTACGAGACGGGGCCATTTCCAAAGTGGTGGACGAAAGTGTCAAAGAGTAAGGCTTGGTAATCAAGATGTCATAGTCAGATGATATGGGCGACGACCACACGGTGTTCGAGGTGATGACTGTGGGGAAACTGGTTTGCCATTCAGGGTGAGTGCCTATGTGGTCGCGCATATACCCACCTTGGCAGCTGGAAAAATGCGTACGACAACCTATGTAGTAACTCATAGTATTGCTGATGTCCACAATGCTGTAAGGCACGGCACATAGGTCAATCTTATTTTCGGGGTTTGTCCACACACAATTCGGTATCAAAAAGGGCACTTCATAGGGGTCAGCTGGAGTATCACAGCACCTATCGCCCTCGTTCTCACAATTGTAGCACGCACCCATTGGGTTTCGCTCTACATTTTCGACACCATTGCCAGTATAGTGAGTGTGTTCCAAAGTAAGGCAGTGCCCGATTTCATGGACCGCTACTGCTTTATCCGTGACAGGGCCATAAACATAAGGGTATTTTGCCCAGCATGTATTCGAGCCAAAATAGGCAAGTCCGGCAGGTGCTTCGCCACCGTTTTGATCCAGCAAGAACAAGTTCAGCCCATCAGACTTTACGTATGCAGATTGGAGCGCCGCGCTTGGGTTCTGGTAAAAAAGTGGCACATAGTCCACACATGGGTATGCAAAATAGATATTTTGGGGCGCGTATTGCTCGTACAAGATTTGTTTGAGATCTTCTACCTCAGAGAGTGAGATATACTCGTCGTTGCCGTTCTTGATGAGGTGAATGTAGAGTTTTACATAGTAAGGGCCGGGGCCGCCGCTACCTTCAAAACCAGTAAGGGGAATGTAACCAGAGTGATCCACTTCGCAGAAAGGCTGCTGTGCATTGGCGTTTTGAAGTCCACCCCATATCGCCAAGATCAGCACAAGGCAAAAGCGGTCAAAAGAGCGAGCGGAATGATGGAGGCTGGAGGTCTTGTCAGAGCGGAATAAGCTGTTTAAAATCATCGTGCGATTAAGTTTAGTGAAATGAAAGAATATCCACCAGCCCCAAAAGGGCGGGTACACATCTCAAGAGATTCAGATTAAAAAATTATCTGACAAATGTAAGAAAGCCGACGCGAAGCTGAGGGGAATCGGGCGAAAGTTTTCGCTCACACAGAAAACTTTGAGTCCTGCTTGGAAAATAGCACCAGGTCGTGCTATCTTTGCCACCGTTTTGGGAAAAGGGAGCAGTTTTTTACCCTTTTTTCATTGATTTTGAACGAGTTACAAATTTTTTACCAAGAATAAGGTATGCCAACCATCAATCAACTTGTGCGGAAAAGCCGCGAAAAGGTGGAGTATGCGAGCAAGAGCCGAGCGCTCAATTCCAGCCCGCAGAAGCGTGGCGTATGCACCCGTGTGTATACCACGACACCTAAAAAGCCAAACTCGGCCCTCCGCAAAGTAGCGAAAGTGCGCCTCGTGAACGGTCTTGAGGTTATTTGTTACATCCCGGGTGAAGGTCACAACCTTCAGGAGCACTCCATCGTGCTCGTCCGCGGTGGTCGTGTGAAAGACCTCCCAGGGGTTCGTTACACCATCGTACGTGGCGCGCTCGACACGGCCGGGGTACAAAAGCGCAACAAGAGCCGCTCGAAATACGGCACAAAGCGTCCTAAGAAATAAAGCGATGAAGTGATAGAGCGATGAAGTGATTTAACCTCACCATCGCTGTCAAAATCACTTCATCATTTCATCACTTTATCATTTCATAAAATGCGTAAGCACAAACCGAAACCTCGAGTATTGGCCGCAGACCCGCGTTATAACGACACGATGGTAACACGTTTCGTCAATAACCTGATGTGGGACGGCAAGAAGAGCGTTGCATTTGGCATTTTCTACGATGCGCTTGACATCGTAAAAGGCCGCACCAACGAGGACGAGTTGCAGATCTGGAAGAAAGCTCTCAACAACGTTATGCCACAAGTGGAAGTCCGCAGCCGTCGCGTAGGTGGCTCTACTTTCCAAATCCCAACGGAACTCCCTGCCAACCGCAAGGTATCCATTGGTATCAAGTGGATGATCAAATATGCCCGTGCCCGCAGCGGCAAAGGCATGGCCGAAAAACTCGCCGCTGAAGTAATGGCCGCCGCTAAAGGCGAAGGCAACGCGGTGAAAAAACGCGAAGACGTACACAAAATGGCAGAAGCCAACCGCGCTTTTGCCCACTTCCGTGGACGTTAAGCAAGGCTAGGCCACCGCCCTACCGCCGAAGGTTGCAGTTCCCTGCATAGTGTTTGGGAAAGCAATTTTCGGCGGTATCGGCGTTTTTAGAGGTTTTAAAAAGAAACACCGCGTTACTTTTTCAAAATTTTCTTAAAAATCAAAGGCTTCACCCAAAATTAACATTCAGTAAAAAAGAATTTTTGCCCCCAGTGGCGATACTTTATTCTGAATGGCTGGATTGAAGGGTTGATAAAGGTTTATAAGGGTTTATGAAGGTTTATCAACTTCCATCAACCCTCATAAACCCTCATAAACCTTCATAAACACTCAATTTCTCTCACACAATCAATAAAGTAAAAAGTCATGGCAACGGACCTTCGGTTCACCCGGAATATTGGTATCGCCGCCCACATTGATGCGGGCAAAACGACTTTCACCGAGCGCGCGCTCTTCTATACTGGTGTCACCCACAAAATTGGCGAAGTGCATGAAGGTGCCGCCACGATGGACTGGATGGAGCAGGAGCAGGAGCGCGGCATTACCATCACCTCTGCAGCCACCAGGTGCCACTGGTCGGTAGACGGTCAACTATACGATTTCAACATCATTGACACTCCTGGCCACGTGGACTTCACCGTAGAGGTGAACCGTTCGCTCCGTGTGCTCGACGGCCTGGTGTTCCTATTTTCTGCGGTGGACGGTGTAGAACCACAATCAGAAACCAACTGGCGCTTGGCCGACAACTACAAAGTGCCGCGAATCGCATTTGTCAACAAGATGGACCGCGCTGGTTCTGACTTTATGATGGTGGTAAGTGACATGAAAGCCAAACTCGGCTCGAATGCAATTCCGCTCCAAGTGCCCATCGGCGCAGAGCACAACTTTCGTGGTGTAGTGGACCTTGTGACCGGCAAAGCCATCATTTGGAACGAGTCCGATCAGGGCATGACCTACACGGAAATACCCGTGCCCGACGATTTGAAAGAAACGGTACACGAAATGCGCCAAAAACTCATCGAAGAAGTCGCTTCATACGACGACAACTTGCTTGAAAAATTCTTTGATGACCCCGATACCATCACCATAGACGAAATGCGCGCCGCAGTTCGTGCAGCCGTTTGTGACCTGAAAATGACCCCGGTGATGTGCGGTTCAGCATTCAAGAACAAAGGGGTACAGGCTTGTCTCGACGCGGCTTGCTACTTCCTTCCAGCGCCTATTGATATTGAATCAGTGTCTGGCACCGACCCAAAAACGGAGAAAGAAGTAAAACGCAAACCATCGGTAACTGAGCCTTTCACTGCATTGGCGTTCAAAATCGCAACCGACCCCTTTGTGGGCCGCTTGTGCTTTATCCGCGTGTATGCCGGCAAACTGGACGCAGGTTCATACGTCCTGAATACCCGCACGGGCGACAAAGAGCGTATCAGCCGCTTGTACCAGATGCACGCCAACAAGCAGAACCCGATTGATTCGGTGGAAGCAGGCGATATCGCAGCAGCGGTAGGTTTCAAGGATATTCGCACGGGTGATACTCTGTGCGATATGAACCACCCGATTGTGCTCGAAAGCATGGTCTTCCCTGAGCCGGTAATTGGCTTGGCTGTAGAGCCAAAAACGCAGAAAGACCTTGACAAAATGGGCATGGCCCTCAACAAACTCGCCGAGGAAGACCCGACTTTCCGTGTGAAATACGACGAGGATACCAACCAAACCGTCATCAGCGGCATGGGTGAGTTGCACTTGGAAATTATCGTGGACCGTTTGCGCCGTGAATTCAAAGTGGAATGCAACCAAGGCGCTCCACAGGTAAACTACAAAGAGGCTTTGACCAAAACGACCACGCACCGCGAGCGCTTGAAAAAGCAAACGGGTGGTTCGGGTCTCTTCGCCGATATGGAATTCACGCTCGGCCCTGCCGACGAGGACTTCCTCAACAGCGACGACTTCAAAAGCGGCAAAAAGAAACTCCAATTCGAGTGGGGCATCGTGGGTGGTTCGATTGACAAGAACTACCAGAAGCCAATCGCTGACGGCTTCACGCAGATGATGAACAATGGTATCCTTGCCGGCTACAACATTGATTCGATGAAGGTTAAGGTGCTCGACGGCGGCATGCACGCCGTTGACTCCAAGCCGATTGCGTTCGAGTTGTGCGCCAAGGAAGGTTTCCGCGCTGCGGCTCCTGCCACCAAACCGGTGATCATGGAACCGATCATGAAACTCGAGGTGATCACACCGGAAGATTACGTCGGCCCGGTTATCGGCGACTTGAACCGCCGCCGTGGCTTGCCAAAAGGTCAGGAAGGTCGCATGGGTGGCGCAGTAGCCATTCAAGCCGAAGTGCCACTTTCCGAGATGTTCGGTTATGTGACCCAACTTCGTACGCTGACTTCTGGCCGTGCTTCGAGCACAATGGAATTCAGTCACTACGCCCCGCCGCCAGCAAGCGTTTCTGAAGCGGTGATTGCGGCTGCGAAGGGGGCGAAGTAAGTATTTTAGGCATTAGACGCTTTTCCCGCCGTAGGCTTGCCGAAGGAGGGTGGACTTCGACCAGCATTTTGAGATACGACTCCCGGTGGTGCGTTTGCGCTGCCGGGAGTTTTTTTGTGTGCAAATTTTTGTTTTTGAGAGAAAAAGATTACTTTTGCAAAACAATTTGTTTTTATGAATCAAGGCATTTATACCAAAGACGAAATAGCAAAGATTGGGAATGCCATCATTTACTTGGCCGAAAGGATAAATCCACTACCCAAGACAAAATTGCTAAAGATGCTCTACTTTTTGGAGGAAACTTCAGTAAAAAAGTGGGGCTGTCCATTCTTAAACTTAAAATTCGATATCTGGCATTTAGGTCCCGTTGCCAGAGATATTTTTGTAGAGTTATCTTCCGAACCTGTACTGTTAGCCGACTATATTCAATGCATGGAAGATGGAGACAGCCGCGTTGTATTGCCCAAACGTCCTTTTTCTGATGACGAATTCAACGACAACGAACTTGATCTTTTAAACCTCGTAGTCAAAAGTTATGGGCACCTCACTGGCAAAGAACTGATACGGCTGACGCACAACAAACACTCGCTTTGGTATAATACCGCCCAACGCAATCAAGTATTGGAGTATCTCGAAAAGGGCCTTCAAACAACTACTGATTTTTCGATCAACTTTGCAGACTTGCTAGAAGAAGAGCCAGAAAAGAGGGCGTTCTATGGAGAAAGCCTCGACTTCCAACGATTGAATAA
The DNA here is from genome assembly GCA_031373015.1 of Saprospiraceae bacterium. GTDB lineage: Bacteria > Bacteroidota > Bacteroidia > Chitinophagales > Saprospiraceae > M3007. Next base: position 2,954 of record JANMME010001125.1, on the reverse strand, counting down.
AGCCCTGAAAATCTAATATGCACCAAGCTGGCACTATTCTTTATTTCACGCCCTTTTACTTCAAAGACCTGTCGCCGTCGAAGCCTAAGTATTTCATTGTCTTGAAAATTTTGGACAATGGAGAAGTGATCTTGGCTTCTCTTCCTTCCAGCCGCCGACACCTTCCTTCATTTGCTCCTACGACTCATGGTTGCGTGGAAATCCCCGAAGCCTGCATCAGCTGCTATATTTTTGAGGCCAATCACCCTGTCACCGATACGGGCTGGTGTTTTCCGCTCGACTCATTTCTTTATGGCCAATACTTAGACACCTACGAGACACGAATACTCCAAGAAATTTACCCTATAAAAGGTGTTGACTATGACATTCTAGGAAAGCTATCTGAACAAGAATTGAAATCTATCATTGAATGCTTTGCAACTTCTGCCTCCGTAAAAAGGAAGATAAAACGGATGTTGTCGGGGTGATTTTGCCTTGGACGATGGGCTTCCCCAACGTTTTGGCCCGCCTTCGAAAAGCCATGGCGGCTAGTAAAATACACCTCCCGGCAGTGCGTGTATGCTGCGGTGAGTTTTTTTATGTGGCCCATAATCTTCATTTTTTACCTTTCGGCGAATTTCTCAGCACTTTTTCGCCCATGAACGCAAAGCAAACCCTCTCTCAATGGCTCACCGATGGCGACTTGGAGCGCACACTCAATGGTCTACTCCTGATTCAAAAAAAGTGGCGGGTCAAAAGCATGGGCAACCATGAATTTGACACATCCTTCCAGTTAAGCCGCTTCAATACATTAAAAACCAGTCATTCCAAAGGCACGATTTCCCAGGCCGACTACTTGATGGAATTGGCCCGTATCCGCGAAACGACGACGGAGACCGTCCATTGGCTCCCCGAAGATTATTGGCTGGAGGAATTGACTAACGTACCCCCAACCCAACTTCCCGAAAGTTCCAAACTTTCGGGAAGTTCGCACGACACGCCACGCCCCTCTTGGTGGAAACGCTGGGAATTCATTCTCGGCCTTTTGGTAACTCTGGCAACGGTGACAGGCATCACACTGAAAGACTTTTTTTGCAATTCATACAGTGGTAACCCTACCTCGCTCACCGTTTTCGCCTACGATGCAAAAAAAGGAAAGCAGTATCCCATCCTCCAAGCCAAGGGCCACATCTGGCTCGATCTCAATGGCGAACGGAAGCAGGAAGCCATTGACGACAAAGGCAAGGCGGTGTTTCAAAACCTTCACATCGGTGATCATGTGCTGTTGGATGTAGCATTTTCAGAGCCCTACCGCGCCGTACGGCCAGATTCGATTTATGGCTTGCCCGCCAGTGGGCAGATTTACTTGGCCGTTGAGTTGAAAAACTTGGAGCGCATTCGAGGCCACATTTTTTACAAAGAAAAACCCCTCTCGGGGGTGGTCGTTTCCGTAGAAAACCTGCGCGACACCACTGACGGACTTGGCTTCTACGAATTGCAAATTCCGCCCGAACTGCGAAAACGCGAACAGAAACTTTTGCTCTACCATCCCAAAATCGGCACCCAAACAGAGACGGTGTACCCACAGACCGACCAAGATTGGGATTTTGTGCTGAAAAAGTAAGGTACGCCGGAACTCGGTTCCGACGGATGCACGCGGAACGGAGTTCCTCGATACATACACCCAAACCATTTTTCAACAATGAAAAACCTCCTCTTTATCCCAGCCCTTCTCCTTTTATGCACCCCCGCCCTCTGCCAGCAAAGCAAACTGCGCGGCCAAATTGCGGTGCAAAACAGCCGCTTTGACAAAAATGGCCAAGGAGTCATCGAGTACGTCGCGCTGGCTGAGGTAGACGAATGCTCACAACCCCGCAAAGGCCACGCCCTCACGGATGCCAAAGGCCAATGGGCGATGGATGTAGTAGGCATCGCTGATAAAGAACCCGTGTTCCTGAAAGTCACCAAAGAAGGCTGGCAGGTGGTGAATGCGGATGCGCTCCAGGCTGCCGCCGGGCAGACCGCCGCCTTGCGACTCTACATGGCCACCAGCAAGTACATTACCGATGCCAAGCGCCGCTACTACAACACCGGATACACCGAGGCGGAGAAAAATCTCAACCTGAAAATAGCGGCCAAGCAAAAAGAAATGGATGCCCTGCGGCTGCAAACGGGCTACTCAGAGCAGCAACTCCGCAAACTGCAAGACGAGTATGGCCTGCTGCAAAACCAGTACGAAAAACTCGACGCCCTCGCCCGTGAACTCTCAGAAAAGTATGCCCGCATCAACTTGGACGATGCCGGGCAGTTGTACCAAGATGCGTTCCGACTGTTCCAAGCAGGCGATTTGGACGGAGCGATGCGCCTCTGGCAAAATGCCAACCTGAGCAAGCAGGTGAGCGACAACTTAGCAGAAGGCAAACGCCTCGGTACCTTAAAAAAAGAGGTATCCGAGCGCGACTCGCTTTACCTGCGCAATAAGGAAGACCTGATGCAAAACCTCCGCCTCAAAGCCGATGCCCACCAACTTCGCTTGGAATGGGACAGCGTGGAAGTGGTGTATGAGGATTTGATACGATTGGATACGGCGGACTTGGATAACATTCAGGCATTTTCCGTATTTCTATCAAAGCAGACCAAAACCAACAAAGCCATTTTTTATGGCGAAGTCGCTCTAAAACTCGCCCGCTCCGAAAGTGAGGAAGCAACGACGGCGATGAACTTGGGCAATTTTTACTACACGGTTCAAAGAATGCCGGAAGCGGAAACGATGTACCACCACTCGCTGGAAATCACAGAGAGGTTGGCAAAGTCCAACCCCGCGCAGTTCGAGCCGGGTTTGGCGTTGACTGCGATGAACTTGGGCAATTTTTACGCCGACGTTCAAAAGATGCCGGAATCCGAAAGGATGTATTTGCGCTCGCTGGAAATCTGGGAGCGATTGGCCAGGGCGAACCCCGCGCAGTTCGAGCCGG
>JANMME010001117.1:0-2525 GCA_031373015.1 Saprospiraceae bacterium | reverse complement strand
CTCGCAATCTCAAGGCAAGGCTCTGCCACGCCGGGCGTGTAGGCAAGCGACAGGTCGCCCTGCGTAACGCAGGGCTTGGTTGCCACGACTTCGATTTTGCCCCTGCGGGGAAATTCGTGGTAGTACAACGCCGCTTTTCGCAGCCCTTCTTTTTTGCTATCTTCCTGATTCATAATTGGTTAATATTTCACTCAAGCTGTGCCCCCTCGTTCCGTAGGAACGAAATCTTTGTAGAAACGGCCAAACCCCTTCGTTTTCCGTTCCGTCGGAACGGTATCTTGCGCATCTAAGATGCCGTTCCTATGGAACGGATGCCACCAAACTGCCGATTCTACAAAGATTTCGTCCCGCTGGGACGCATTCCCCCAAAAATTCGGGATGACCCATATTCAAGAAATTGAAAAAATGCTGACAATGAAACTGTTATCTGTTTTTGTACTATTAATGTCGGCATTCAATCTGTCCGCAACAAACCACCCTGTCGGTAGTGGCCAAGCCTACGCAACCATCCATTCCGCTTTAGCAAAAGCCCAATCCGGCGACACCATTTTTGTCCACGAAGGCACATACGCGGAAGGCAATTTGGCGATAAACAAACCCTTGGCGTTCATAGGGATCGGTTACCCAATTCTCGACGGACAACACAACTGCGAAATCATCACCGTGACGGCTTCGGATGTGTACATAAAGGGCTTTGAAATCCGAAACAGCGGCCAACTCAGCACTCTCGACGTGGCAGGTATCAAAGTCCTTTCATCGGCGCGAGTGGTCATTGAAGACAACCGCATTCGCGACTGCAACTTTGGGATTTACCTCTCTGACTGCAACGATTGCCGGGTGACGCGCAACGACGTACAGGGTATCATCAAGGAAGAGCAAAACAGTGGCAACGGCATCCATCTTTGGAAATGCGCCCGGGCTTTGGTGGAAGGAAACCACCTGACGGGCCAACGCGACGGTATTTATTTCGAGTTTGTGACAGACTCCGAGGTGCGATACAACAACAGTGAGCAAAACCTGCGATACGGCTTGCACTTTATGTTTTCGCACAACGACCATTACCACCACAACTGGTTTCACCACAACGGAGCAGGCGTGGCAGTAATGTATTCCCGGCAAGTACAAATGACGGAGAATGAGTTTGGCTACAATTGGGGCGGCAGTGCTTATGGCCTTTTGCTGAAAGACATTTCTGACAGCCACATCTGGAAAAACACTTTTGAACACAACTCGGCAGCGGTATACATGGAAGGCGCAAGCCGCATCACGCTGGAACAAAACCAGTTCCGCGAAAACGGCTGGGCGCTCCGGGTGCAAGCCAGCTGCGATGCCAACGTGATTCGCCAAAACAACTTTTTTGGCAACTCCTTCGACGTCTCCACCAATGGCAGCCTTGTGCTCAACACTTTCGACGGCAATTACTGGGACCGTTACGAAGGCTACGACCTCAATCGCGATGGGGTAGGGGATGTGCCTTTCCGCCCGGTCAGTCTCTATGCCGTGGTGGTAGAAATGATGCCGTACGGCCTAATGCTGATGCGCAGCTTCATGGTGTATCTGATGGACAAAGCGGAGAAAATTATTCCCTCGCTTACCCCTGAACAACTGATGGACGAAAAACCGGCGATGAAACCGCTCGAACTCTAAAGAGGATGTAAATCACGTTTTTTACCGCAGAGGCGCTGAGACGCAAAGTTTTTGACAATCAATTTGATAAGGCTCCGCGTCTCAGCGCCTCTGCGGTGAAAAATCACAAAGGAGACACACTCTTTGATATTTTCAATTTTTAAAACACAAACGCATGAAAATCACCTTTCTTCTTCGCTCCTTGCTCGCAATGTTGGTGGTAGTTGCATTCGCCCATTGCACCAACACCGCCCCCACCACCGCTGCCTCCAGCCAAGATGCTGCCCCGCTTGGCGGCGGACAAGCCACTGTACAAGACGATGTGTCTGCAAAAGACATCGTGAAAGTTGCCTCAGGCAGTGCCGATCACACTACCTTGGTCGCTGCTGTGAAAGCGGCTGATCTGGTGAATGTGCTGGCAAACGCCGGGCCTTTTACCGTGTTTGCGCCCACAAACGCTGCCTTTGACAAATTGCCCGCGGGTACGGTGGAAGGTTTGTTGAAACCCGATAAAAAGGAGGCCTTGGCCGATATTTTGCAATATCATGTAGCCGTGGCCGTGTACAAGCCGGAAATGTTTACAGATGGTCAGGTGCTCTCAATGGCGAATGGCGGCAATGTCACCATGGGCGTAAAAGACGGCAAAATCACCGTCAACGGCGCCAATATCATAGCGACCATACCTGCGACTAATGGTATTATTCACGTGATTGACGCGGTGCTGTTGCCTAAATAATGCGAGTTGAGTTTTGGGAATGGGAGGCCTCGGGGGTTTTCTCCGAACGGCGTGATCGTCCGCGCCCTCCGACCGGCGTACGGGGCGGCCCTGCAGGCGCTGTACGGCCGGACAGGCGTGCCCTGGCGCGTGAACGGCGAGACGTTCCGCATCGACCCGCGGG
>JANMME010001083.1:0-4927 GCA_031373015.1 Saprospiraceae bacterium | reverse complement strand
CTGCAAAGGAGCCTGCTGCGTGAAAGGCGACTATGGTGCGCCTTTGGAAAAGGACGAACTCGCTATACTGGAAGGAATTCAAGAAAAAGTGCGGCCCTTCTTAAGTCCGGCTGGTATTGCGGCCATAGAAGCGCAGGGGCCATATATTTGGTACAAGGGCATGGAAGATCACGGCACACCGCTTATTGACGGCGGACCATGCGCCTACATGACCTACGATGCCCTCGGAATTGCTCAATGCGGCATCGAAATGGCTTGGCGGGCGGGCGAGATTGACTTTCAAAAACCCATTTCTTGTCATTTATATCCGCTGCGATTATCGAAATTCGAGCACTTTGGCTCTGAAGTTTTGAACTACGATCGTTGGGACATTTGCTCGGCGGCCTGTCAGTTGGGAGAAAAAGAACAAGTGCCTGTATATCAGTTCGTAAAGGCTGCCATTATTCGTAAGTATGGTCAGGATTTTTATGAGGAACTGGACGGTGCGGCGCAGTTTTTGAAGGAGTCAAAAGTTTAGTGCTCAGAGGTAAGAAGAGTAATAAACCGCAGAGCCACAGAGACGCGGAGCTTGTGAAAATCAATTCTTTGCGTCTCTGCGCCTCTGCGGTAATTTAAGTTTCAAATGCGTGCAAATACTTTCATCTTGAAACTTTTATACTTGTTACTCCCCGTACTTTTGTCCCGCCAAACACCACCACACTTTGCTGTCCAACGTCCAACGTCCCATATCCACCGTCAAACTCATCGAATGCCCACGCGACGCGATGCAGGGCTTGCACGATTTTATTCCAACGGAAACCAAAGCTTCCTACATCAATCAACTTCTGCGCGTAGGTTTTGACACCCTTGATTTTGGTTCATTTGTCAGCCCCAAAGCCATCCCGCAAATGCGCGATACGGCGGAGGTACTGAGCAAACTTGATCTCAGCACTACAAAAACCAAATTGCTGGCCATCGTCGCCAACGAACGCGGTGCGGAAGACGCCTGCCAATTCCCTGAGATACAATATCTTGGCTATCCGTTCAGCATCAGCGAGACCTTCCAAAAGCGCAACACCAACGCCACCATTGCCGAAAGCGTGGAACGCACCAAGTTCATTCAGGATATGTGCGTCAGGCATAACAAGGAACTCGTGCTCTACATTTCCATGGGCTTCGGAAACCCTTATGGCGACCCCTGGAACGTAGAAACCGTGCATCGATGGGTGGACGCACTCGTGCCGCTGGGCATCCGTACTTTTTCGCTTTCTGACACGATTGGCTGTTCCAACCCGCAGAACATCTCTTACCTGTTCAGGAACCTCATTCCGGCTTATCCCGACATCGAGTTCGGAGCGCATTTGCATACGCTGCCGCAGAATTGGCGCGAAAAAACAGAGGCTGCCTGGGCCAGTGGTTGCCGCCGTTTTGATGGCGCATTGCGCGGGTTTGGCGGCTGCCCCATGGCTAAAGACGATCTTACAGGTAACATGGCCATGGAGAACCTGGTGTTCTTTCTCGACGAGGCTGGTGTTGAATCAGGGCTTGATCGTCAGGCATTTGGCCAGAGTTTGGCCATGGCGGATGAGGTGTTTAAATAATCCAACGTCCAATGTCCAAGCTCCAGCGTCCTAAAAAAATAGTCCTCATTAGCCCTGCTCACCCTTTGCGGGGAGGCATTGCGGCCTCTTCTGAACGCTTGGCGCAAGCCCTTCAAGACGCTGGCCATGAAGTGGTGATCTATTCATTTTCATTACAATACCCAGCGTTCCTTTTTCCTGGGAAAACGCAGGTGACGGATGACCCTGCGCCCTTTAGCCGCCATAGGTTTCCTGCCCGCCGAGGCTTGGCAGGCGGGACCGACGGCGGCATACCCGACCCGATAATCAAAACGAGGCTCAATTCCGTCAATCCACTCAACTGGCTGCTTGTCGGGCGTGAAATCGCCCGGGAGAATCCAGACCAGATCATCGTTCGTTTTTGGTTGCCGTTCATGGGGCCTAGCCTTGGTACCGTCCTTCGCGTGACGAGACTGTTTTCGCGAAAAAAAGTTCGTGTCACAGGTCTTGTGGACAACATCATCCCCCACGAAAAACGCTTTGGCGACCGACCTTTTGCCCGTTGGTTCGTCCGGGCTTGCGACGATTTTGTGGTCATGTCAAAATCAGTGGGAGAAGAGATCCGGTCTTTTTTGCCGACTTCAAAAAATGTTGAGGGCGTGATCCGTTTTGCTCCACACCCGATTTACGATACCTACGGCGAGCCTGTGGAAAAGAAAGAAGCAAGGCACCTTTTAAACCTACCTGAAAACACGCCGCTCGTCTTGTTTTTTGGTTTTATCCGGAAATACAAGGGCCTTGATCTGCTTTTAGAAGCACTCGGCCAAACCTCAGACATTCAAGTTGTTGTGGCGGGAGAATGCTACGAGGATTGGGATTTTTATCAAAAAATCATTCAGGAAAACGCCCTGTCGGAGCGGGTTCATTTGTTCACCGATTTTATTCCGGCAGAACAGGTGCGGGTGTTTTTTTCAGCATCGGATTTGGTGGTGCAGCCCTACAGGTCGGCCACGCAAAGCGGCATTTCCCAGATTGCCTACCATTTTGAAAAGCCCATGGTGGTGACCAATGTAGGTGGCTTGCCAGAGATCGTGACACAAGGCGTTTCGGGCTATGTCGTTGACCCAGAACCACTTGCCATCGCTGAAGCCATGTACGATTTTTTTGAAAACAACCGTGAAAAGACCATGCACGAAGGCGTTCGGCTGGAGAAACAACGGTTTTCTTGGGAGCGCCTCGTGGCGCAACTTTTGGGATGAGTCTTCAGCCAAAGACCTCAAGGCTTTGCTGAAGTCGCTTGACTTATGATTTGAAATCCAAAACCTTGTTGGTTTTCAAGAAAGCCCTACTTTGCCCCCCAAAACGGCAATACCAAAACCTTCCCTTATGGCTTTCCTTGACAATCTTTTCCGCAAAAAATCTATTGACGACGCCATTAATACGGCAAAAAACGAAGAGATCCACGGCGCAGGTGGCCTTGACAAGAACCTTGGCGTGCGCGACCTGACCGCCTTTGGCATCGCAGCCATTATTGGTGCGGGTATTTTCAGCACCATTGGTTCAGCGAGTTACAATGGCGGACCAGCGGTCGTTTTCCTGTTCATTTTTACAGCGGTGGCTTGCGGCTTTGCAGCCTTTGCGTACGCCGAGTTTGCATCCATGGTGCCTGTATCAGGCAGCGCATACACCTATTCCTATGTGGCCTTTGGCGAACTGGTGGCCTGGATCATTGGCTGGGCCTTGGTGATGGAATATGCTGTGGGCAACATCACGGTCGCGGTGTCGTGGTCAGGTTATTTCACGGGCTTGTGCGACAGTGCAGGCTGGCATATACCGGCTTGGGCAACAACGGATTATGTGACTGCTCATGGTGGGTTTGATTCGGCTACGGCGTTACTAAAAGGCGGAAAGACAGAAGCCGATTTTTCCCAATCCCAACTCGAATCTTTCGCGGCTTGGCAATCGGCTCCCCGTCTTGGCGGCTTCCGGGTGATATTGGATATCCCGGCCATTGTGATGTCAATTTTAATTACCGCGCTGGTGTACATCGGCATGAAAGAGTCGAAAACAGCGGGCACCGTAATGGTGGCGTTGAAATTGATCGTGGTGATCCTTGTCATCATCGTTGGAGCAGGGTATGTGAACATGGACAATTGGCATCCTTTCGTGCCGAATGGCTTTGGCGGGGTAATGGCGGGCGTGTCGTCTGTCTTTTTTGCTTACATCGGCTTTGATGCGCTTTCGACAACGGCGGAGGAGTGCAAAAACCCGCAGCGGGATCTGCCTCGTGCTATGTTGTACTCTATCATCATTTGCACCGTATTGTACATCATCATTGCCCTCGTGCTCACGGGTATGGTGAGTTACAAAGAATTGGATGTCAATGACCCCTTGGCGTATGTTTTTCAAAAATTGAACCTCAAGTGGTTTTCTGGCATCATTGCGGTGAGCGCCGTGGTGGCCATGGCAGGCGTATTTCTGGTGTTCCAATTGGGCCAGCCGCGCATCTGGATGACCATGAGCCGCGACGGTCTTTTGCCCAAGCGTTTTTCATACATCCATCCAAAATACCGCACCCCTACGTTTGCGACCATCGTCACGGGCTTTTTTGTGGTGGTGCCGATGTTGTTCATTCCCAGCGATACGGTGCTTGATCTGTGCAGCATGGGTACCTTGTTCGCATTCGTTTTGGTATGTGGTGGGGTATTGAAATTGCAGGTGCAGCCCAACGTCCCGCGTGGTAAATTTCGCACGCCCTATCTCAATGCAAAATGGATTTATCCGCTGGCACTGATGGCTGGTGTCGCGTTTTTATTTACCCAATATGAGGCGGACACAAAGGCGTGGCTTACCAATGAAAAACAGATGTATGGCGTGGAAGATTTGCTCCATAATATCCCGGATCGGGAGATTTCAACGGTACAAAACTTCCTTGCTGCCCGCGACAGCGCAGGTTTTGCGGGCGCTGGCGGCGTGGTCGCTGATTATCTGGACGGCTTAGAAGGAGATGCCTACAGCCAAACGATCGCCGCACTGCCCATCTCAGAAGGGGCCAAGTACGAATCGGGCTGGCACTTGTTCAAGCACAAGATTCCGATGTGGCTATTCGTGCTTACCTGTCTCACGATGGCATGGTTTGCTTTCCGATACGACCTTTCGCTTATTCCAATTCTTGGACTCGTGTCTTGTTTGTACATGATGGCCCAGATACCGGCCAAGAGCTGGCTGGGATTTTTCATTTGGCTCGTGGCGGGACTGGTGATTTATTTTGGGTATGGGTATTCGAATAGTAAATTGGCGAAAAAACAAGGATGAGGTGTGTTACCGCAGAGGCGCGGAGACGCAGAGGATTGCCATGCTAAACCTCTGCGTCTCCGCGCCTCTGCGGT
>JANMME010001081.1:0-1999 GCA_031373015.1 Saprospiraceae bacterium | reverse complement strand
ATCTTCATAAAGAACAAGTTAAGTTCGGATCGCTCGCGCATAAGTCCTCGTAATTCATCGAGCGTTACAACACAAGTATTGGTATACTCAAGCGCTGTGGCAAAATCGTGCCGCTTTGATTCGCCCAGCAGGGAAAGTTCGCCGAACACTTCTCCGCGACCAAGAATTGCTTTGGTGATTTCTTTACCATCGTCATTCATCACCGAAATTTTGATCCGCCCTTCCTGGATAAAAAAGATACGGTCGCTCAGGTCCTCCGGTATGTACACCGGTTCTCCCTTTTTGAATTCCTGGTGGGTGTGGCGTGACATGAGATCGTCGTTGCCGAGTTTTGTCGGGCAGAGAAGGTGGGTAACGTCTATATTTTCGAGGTGCCAGAGACCGTTCATAGTTGATCGTTGTTAGTTGTTCGTTTGGGTGTGGCTTGGCCTGAAATAGGTTGCCCTGAAAAAGCACTTATCACATGTCAAAGTCAGCAAAAAAAGTAGTTGTTATTCGCCAGCGTCGTATTTTTAGTGAAGAATTCAAGCGCCAGAAAGTCCAACTAATTGTTGAAAAAAAGATTACCATTCGAGATGTTTCGGAATTGTACAACGTCAGTTCGATGAGCGTGTATCGCTGGCTGTACAAGTATTCCCCTCATCACGAAAAGGGTAGCAATCAAGTGGTTCAAATGGAGAGCGAAGCAAATAAAACCAAGCAAGCCTTGCAACAGGTAGCAGACCTGGAGCGGGCCATTGGCCAGAAGCAAATCTACATTGACTATTTGGAGCGGCTCATCCAGATCGGCTCCGAGGAGTTGGGCGTTGATCTAAAAAAAAGTTTCAACGAGCCTGCCTCGAATGGTTCCGGCAAAGCCAAGAAAAACACCCCCACACCATGAAAGAACTTTACGCAACGGTCGGCATCAGCAAGCAATCGCACCTCTGGGCTGTGAAGCGGGAGGCGCAGCTCGAAGACCGCTTCGCACTGCTTTGCCCTGTCCTCACAGAGGAACGAGAACTGCACCCTGCCATGTCGCTCAAAAAAATGTACCACATGCTCAAGCCTGATTTTGTGGGCCGCGATGCTTTTGTCCATTTTGGGATGACCAACGGATTTGAGCCGTTTTTACCACCAAAATTCCACAAAACAACCGATTCTACCCCTAAAAATGCTTATCCAAACCTCCTCCACGATGCCATCCTTTACGACATTGATCAGGTCTGGGCCTCCGATATCTTCTACTTTAAAATCCTTGACCACTTCTGTTATGTCGTCCTCATCGAAGACCTCTACTCCCGAAAAATCCTTGGCTTCAATGCCGCCAAAAATATGTTTGCTCAAGCCAATCTCTCTGCTTTGCAAATGGCCTTGAAGGAAAGGAGCCATGCCCATTATGCTTGTAAACTCACCCACCACTCAGACAAAGGGTCTCAGTATCGAAGCCGCTTGTACACTGATGAACTGACCCGTTCGGGAATCAGGATCAGTATGGGAAACTCCTGCTATGATAACGCCTTTATGGAAAGTGCCAACAGAATTATCAAACGTGAATACCTCATACACCGCCCAATCCAGACCTTAGAACAACTCATCAAATACCTCAATGAGGCTGTCATCCTTTACAATACCAAACGTCCGCATGGCAACCTTAACTTTATGACCCCAGACGAATTTGAACGTTACATCTTTAACATCCCTCTCAACCAAAGACACCCTTTGAACATCTACACCGACAAATCTAAAAAACACAAATTGTTAAATATTCAGCCTGATAATCACCAACTTAGATTACTCTTTCCTAACTATTAACCTCTCTCATCCAGGGCAACCTATTTCAGGCCAAGTCATTGTAGCATATGAAACTGATCAGATTTGGTGAAGCCGGACACGAAAAACCGGGTGTCCTTGACAAGCACGGAAATCGAAAAAACCTTTCAGGTGTTTTCTCAGACTGGGATAGAAAATTTTTCCAGCAAGGTGGATTGGCGGCATTAAAAAAACAGTTGGAAAATAT
>JANMME010001038.1:0-2816 GCA_031373015.1 Saprospiraceae bacterium | reverse complement strand
GGTATCCAACCCGTGCCATCGGAAGGATTAAAAGAAGGATTAAAATATTCATTTACCAAAGCACCCAAGGCGCCCACATGATATGTTTTAAGGGTTACGGTATTGGTTACATAGCTTCGAACAAAAAAGGGATCGTTTTTAAGTTCCAATTTATACTGCTGGGTGCCAATTCTTCTGAATGCATATTTCACATCCGCCTGGTGAATTGCACTGTATTGGGCAAGGCGGGCCATTCCACTCAATTCCATTTTATTTTTGAGTTTATAGTGAATGGCTGCATCCCCTTTAAGTACACGCGCCTCCTGGTTGTTCAGCAAAACCTGTTCAGCAAAACCTGTTCTATGCAAGGTACCAATTCCCGGGATGGTGGTAAGCGCAATTTCATCACCTTGCAGATTCACCCCATCAAAATCCGGCCTACCCCTTAGATCAATTTTTGAGTCCGGATTTTTTCTGTCAGTCTCGACATCATTGGCGGTCCAGTCAGTAGCATTCGTGTAGTGAAAGTTTATTTTGAACGCAATTTTATCTTTAAACGATTTTGCGTACCGCATGCTATAGGTTCCCAAGGGATCTGTCCCGCCAGCGTTTGAATGGGTAAAGCCTTGTTTCACCAGGATACTCAGTCCGGGATAATCAAACGGGTTTTTACTTTTCAATAACATGATGCCATTAAATGCATTGGGGCCATACAATGCGGAAGCAGCACCGGGTATTAACTCCAGGCTTTCAATATCCAGTTCACCGGGCGCCATCACAGAACCCACAGCCCAACCGATGGTAGGATCAGCTGCATCTATGTCATCAATCAATTGCACAAAACGGGTATTATCTGTGGCTGCAAAACCACGGGTGTTCACAGAGGTATTGGTTAAACTGGAGTTGGTCACCTGTACACCTTTCATGTTTGCGAGGGCATTATAATAGTTGTGTGTAGCAGATTGTTTGATAGTAAGCAGGTCCATCTTTTCGATCGTCACGGGAGACTTCATGATATTCTCCTTTATGCGGGAAGCAGACAGGGTAAATTCCGGCACCACAACAGATTCCCCTTGCATGGCCAGGTTATAGAGGGTGTTTTTTTCTTTCACCTCAAATGCTTCAGTACGGTGACCTACATGAGAGAAAGTAAGGGTAAAAGGAGGAGATTGTTCTATTGTTAATAAGTACTTCCCTTCAAAACCAGATGTAGTACCTAATGCCGTTCCCTTGAGGGCAATGCTTACTCATTCCAGCGGTTCCTGTGTGTCTTTATCGCGGATTGTTCCCGAGACAACAGTTTGGGCTATAAGCGAATACGACCCTAAAAGTAGAAAGAATGACAGTTGTGATTTCGAAGTGAATAAGTTCATAATTTTCTGTAGTTGAAGAAAAAAATGTGTGATTGGTTATGCAAGATAACATAAATTCTAACGGTCAATACCCACGTCACCAAAATTTAAAAAAAACTTCAGGTGGGATCCATTGGCGGTGCCATTTCAAAAGCTCTGAAGGAGGGGATTGTACATTACCTTCCTGTCAATGCCTTTTTGCCCTTCGCATACAATGACTTAACCAGGTACAAAGAGGCTCCTTTATTGTACAATCTTCTACAAAATCTGGTGATTTGCGAGGGCAAAATAAGGGTGATTTGCAAAAGACAATCAAGATTTGTTTTTACCTAACATGTTATACAATGCGTACCATAAGTCAACAGCCCTACCCCTGGAGAGAGGCAGAGCTGTTGATGTTTTTATCGTTTGGAAGAGGGGCGGGGACAAGCCCCGCGCCCTACCGCGCTTGAATCATTTTCTTCGTGGCGCTGTCCGTCGCGGTTTCCAACTTGTAGAACAGCATGCCAGTGGTATTGAGCAGCGCACGGTCTAATACGATGCTGTTCTCGCCTTTCGCAAACTGTCCTTTCTGCTGGTACACCACCCTGCCCGTTTCGTCAATGATCGACAAGGTAGCTTCTGCTGCCTCTGGCAAGAAGAAGCCCACGAATGTCTTATTCACAAACGGATTGGGCTGGTTCTGGTACAACTCGAAGCCAACACTGGAGATCGTTTTGCCGCCGAAACGGAAAGCTACACCCAAGCGGCCAGTCTCATCATAAGCTTCTGCTCTCGTGATCGAACCCGACACACCCAGCATCTCGCTCAACTTGCCTGACCTCAAGGCCCGGAAGTGCAGCGTGAATTCCTGTGCGCCATCGATGGACACCGTTGTTGCTCCCTCAAATTTGCCGAAGTTGTTGGCATTCACATGATCGCTGTTGGTTTGGCCAACCATTTCCAGACCGTTCAACAGCATCGTGAACTGGAAGCCTTTCAACTGTAGAGCGGCTTTGAACGTTACCTCGAATTCCTCAGCGGCTTTAACATCCCGGTTTTCGATGTCGAAGATCGCCGTGCCCGCCGTGCGGTCTTCCGCCTGCATCGTGGCGTTGGCCACTACAGAGCCGTTCACATCGCCGATCTTCATGCCCACAAAGTCCTTGGCCGCCTGCGTCGTCATCGCATCAGCCACCGAGACCGTTTCGGGGAACAGGGTCTGGAACGGATTGAGCGGGTTGGGGAACTGGAACGACTTGTCCACAAAGCGCCAGGAAGTGTTGTTCGGCAACTGCGAGTAGATGCCCAGGATCAACTTCCGGAGTTCTACAATGTCGAAGGTCGTCACCGAGCCCGACTTATTGGCGTCTGCCGCGATCATCTTGTACGGAGAGTCGAACGGCTCGATGCCCAGGATGTGCTTGGACATCAGCACCAGGTCGTAGGTCGTCACGCCGTTGAGCGGGTTGTCGTCCTTCTCCGGAGCGATCACGAAGGTTGCGG
>JANMME010001010.1:0-3283 GCA_031373015.1 Saprospiraceae bacterium | reverse complement strand
CAAACTTTTTTTTTTTTTTTTATAGCCTGTTGGGCTAAATTCATTCCCAAAAAAACTGTGGCTAATTTAATTCCCCCCTACAGGATGCTCAAAACATATCGTAATACAATTTCAGCGTCGGGTCAGTCTCCTTGGCCTTGATTTCCGTTATGATCGCCTCTAATTCAGTCACTTTGTCACTGTCTCCTTTTTCGCGGAAATGATTGCGCAAGTCAGCAATGGCTTTGGTGGCCCCAAATCGCCGCCATTCACTGGTTTGGAGATTGAGCGAAATGGCCTTGAATTTTTCTACGCTGGCATCCAAAAGCGCCACATCGCCAAGGCCTATGAGGAATTTCTGGTAGTTGTCGAAAAACGGGAAAGCGCCAAAGCCATCAACCTTGTCCAATTTTTTTTCAAAAAACGAAAGGTTGGAACGGTCTGGGTCTTCGGCGTACATCTCGGCGAGGACTGGCGTAAAGGCTTCTGAATCATCATTTTGCAAAACTTTGGATGCTTCACGCGCAGCGGCTGGATCAAGTTTTTGCAGGGCTGAAAGCGATGCGCCGACCACGCTGTACGCCTGCTCATTGCCCATGTTTTTCTGGAGGATCGGAATGTACTGCTTGTCGCCCGTGCCACCGAGGATACTGATGGCTTGGGCACGCACGGCCGGTTCGGGTTCAGATTCCGCCAGAGCGGCAATCGTGGGCCTTGTTTCCACACCGCCCATACCATCGGCAGAGAGTGCGCGATGCCGGATACCGTAAAATTTGTCGGAAAGCGCCTCCTTGGCAATGGCTTCCGAGAGCGCGGAAGGGGCTGCTTGCAAGGCTTCCAAGGCTTCGATACGATCTCGATAGAGCGAGGAATTGCGGTACAGAAAGGCCCATTCCTGCGCATTGTGGTGGTCGGTTTTTTCGCAAAGCAAAGTTTTGGTCGCGTCAAAATTGAGCAGTGCGGGTTTGCTCGGGCAATCGAACGTAAAGGTCTGTTTGCGCATCGTGACGCGGATGTTTTCGCGGCGGGCCTTGCCAGAGGCATCGTAAATATCCACCGAAAGTGGGAGGTCAAATACGTGTGAAACATTTGCGCCCTCTTGGTTTTGCGTCACCGTCACACTGGCTTTTTTTGCATCTGCATCCCAGCCATATTCGATGTCGAGCACGGGATGGCCCGCGCCATAAAACCATTGGTTGAAAAACCAGCTGAGGTCTTGGCCCGTAACGTCCTCGAAAGCGAGACGGAGTTCGTGGCTTTCTACGTCGGTGTATTCGTTCTTTTTGAGGTAGCGGCTGAGGGATGCAAAAAACGCCTCCTCGCCCACTTGCTGGCGAAGCATGTGGAGGATGCAGCCGCCCTTATTGTAAGAATGCGCGTCGAACATATCTTCGCGGTTGCTGTAACCGAAATTGATGAGCGGATGGCCGCCATCGCCAGCCGAATAAAAATAGCCTTGCTGTTCGCCCATCAGGTGTTCGTCGGCAGCATCTTTGCCGTGCTTTTGCTCCATCCAGAGGTATTCGGAGTAGTTGGCAAAACCTTCGTTGAGCGTGAGGTTGGCCCAGCTCTCGGTCGTCACCAAATCGCCAAACCACTGGTGGAACATTTCGTGGATGACTACACCTTCGTTTGTCAAATGGTCGTCCAGCAATTCCCGCTTGGTTTTTTGCATGAATTCGCCAAAAATGACCGCCGTGGTGTTTTCCATGGCACCGCTAACATAGTCGCGCACAACAACTTGTGAGAATTTTGACCAGGGGTAGGGGTAACCAAGTTTAGTGGACAGGAATTCTAACATTTCTGTTGTGTACGGAAAAATATCCCGAGCATACAGCTCGAATTTTGGCTCCACGTAGTAATCCACGTCAATACCGCGCCATTTGTCGTGTACCACCGCGTACTCGCCTATGGCCATCATAAACAGGTAGGGAGCGTGGGGCTTGTCCATTTTCCAATAATCGGTGCGGGTACCGTCGGCGTTCTTTTTAGAAGAGAGCATCAAGCCATTGGAGAGGGTTTTGTACTTGTCTTCCACGGTGATGTACATCTCCTGGGTGCAGCGTTCGTTGGGCTTGTCCACGGTGGGCATCCAGTAGGAGTTGCTTTCTGTTTCGCCCTGAGTCCAGATTTGCTTGGGCTTGTCCTTGTCCGCGCCGTCGGCATTGATGAAGTACAGGCCCTTGTCGCTGGTAATGGCCGCAGAGCCGCCGAAGCTTTCCCGCTCTTCGGGCTTGGCGGTGTAGGTAATGGCGACTTTGAATTCCTCGGTTCGAGTGTAGGTCTTTCCGAGGTAGATGGTCAGTTGCTCGTTGTTGTAATCGCGCTTTAATTGCTCGGACTTCCCATCGAATGTAACCGATTGAATGTCAAAATTTTTGGCATCCAAGGTCACCTTGTCGGTGGCATAAAACCAGGGGCGCATGGTGAGCGTGGCCTTTCCGTTGGCGCGTTTCTTAGCCCAATCGAAAGAGATTTCGATTTTGGTGTGGATCAGGTCTACCTCGAAAGTGTGTGAGGCATTGTAGGGGCGCAGCGAGTCGCGGTTTTCTTCGGCTTGCGGCTCGACGGTCACTTCGTCGAGCGCATTGTACTCTACGGGCTCGTCGCCTTCGCCCACGAGGGGTTTACCCAAGGAGTCCCACATGGCGGGTTCGTCGGGTGGATTGGGGGTAGAAGTGATTTTGGTGCCGGTTTTGGGGGTACACGCGAGGTAAAGCGTGAGGAGGGTGATGAGGGCTGTGGAGAGGAGTGGTCGCATTTATGTGATTGTGTGTGAGATATGGGGAACTCAATAAATTGATTGGCGGAAGAAAGTTGTATAAATTAATCTTATCTCAATAGGCTGAGTATAGATTCCAGTCTTCCAATTATGTTCTCTACGAATGTTGATTAAACAATGTAAGGCCTTGCTATATCCCTCAAGCCATTCCCACTTGTCTTCATAATCTCGCTCTAAACCTTCCGATTGAAAAATTTGGGAAAAAGATTTTGATAAGTCCGACAATTCTTCTGACTTGATAAGCAAATACTCAACGGACATGATGCTCCATTATTTTTTTAGGTTTAAAGGAGACTCCGCCGTGGATGTTGGCGAGGGCGCCAACATCGGCAGCAAAGTCTTGCGCTCTAAGCCATCGCCATCACCTCTATTTGTGTGTTCTGAGCTTTTGCCCTAGCAGCAATTGCCTCTAATTTAACAGAGGTCGGGTCGTCAATCCATTCTTCCCCACATTGTGTACAGACAAAAGCGGGTACGTTTCGTACCACTACCACACCAGAGCTCAAGTCAATTGTAAACGTG
>JANMME010000978.1:0-6022 GCA_031373015.1 Saprospiraceae bacterium | reverse complement strand
AACAACTGGCGACCAAAAAAAGCCGAGGCATCGCGGGGGAGTTCGGAGGGAAGGTTGTCAATGGTCATCATGTCCACTCCTTCAGGTTGGTAAGGCGGGATCTCCACCCCACTCTTAGGGTCGAAACCGTACACCGGATCGGCAATTTTAGTGGCCCGGATAGTGCTGGGCACAGAGGAAGCAGGCATGAGGTCGCAGGTAATATCGGCAATGACTTTAGGGCGAAAATCGGGCCGCTGCATGTCTTCCAATGTAAAAAACATGGGGCTTTTTTGTCGTAAAAAATACCGTTCATAAAGATGTCCGTCAATGGCCAGAACCGATTAAAGGTGCTGACATATTCCTCTCCATGGGCATAGAAATGTTTTTTGTCAAACGGTCTCCCGTCCCGATGCGCCACATAATCCGCTGCTTGAAATTGGGTAAAAACAGCCGTATCGAATTGATTTTCAAGAAAGTCCTGGGGCGATACCTGTTCAATGCCCATATCCCGCAAATTCTTTGCCGCGCCGGAAGACACACGGCCCCCGCCTGTCAGTACAATGCGCAATGGGGGCAATTTGAGCCGTTCGTAAACCTCTAGCACTTCTGCATAATCATGGCTTTCGCAAAGCCGTGGTAGCGAAAATGCGCCCGTCCGCTTACCCCAGGTCCAAAGCCCGTTGTGCGCGCCGACGATGCCAGCATAAAAACCGAAAGCGATCAGGCGTTCGCCCTTTTCATCGGTCAACACTTCGTAATCAATGAGCCGGATTTTTTTCTCCAACACGGCCTGCAAAAGCGGTCGGTTGTAGGCCTGTTTTTTAATAGTGTGTGAAAAAAAGAGGTATGTTTTTTCGGGGATAAGCTGGTCAATGGGGACTTCCTTCACGCCCAAGAGGATGTCGCAGTCAGAAAGGTCATCCTGTAATTGAATGCCATGTCTGGTGAACTCCTCGTCCTTGAAACACCGAACAGGAGAGGGTTCGACCACGATCCGGACGGGCAATTCGACCTGGGCTTCAGCACACTGTTCGGGGGTAAGCGGAGAGCGGGCATCAGGTGGGACTTTGCCTTCACGGAGAATGCCGATCTTGATGGTTTTACCCGCCGGAGTCTTTTTATCTGATGTGTTCATGGCGAAGGAAGTGACGCAGGAGGGTATTTGGCACGTTATATCTTGTTCTTCAAGTTATTAGGTACGGTAGGCAGTGGTGGTGACAAGCCATACAAGGTCGTAAAAAGCGGGGGCAAAGTTAGGGCTTATCGGAGCAGAAAAGCGTTGGGGGACTAGTTTGGAAAACATTAAAATTGGGGTGTGAACCTTTGGTGGGGGATTTGGGTTTACCTTTGTGACCCGCTTTACCCGCCGAAGCCCGTTTAGGGCGAAGGCGGGTGGGAAAAACAAAAAAAACAGCCGTGGCTCTAAAGAGGGCTATGGTTTGGAATAAGAAAACCCGCCGTCGCTTTACCCGCCATAGCCCGTTTAGGGCGAAGGAGGGCATAAACGGATTTCGGTTGGGAAAGAAAACCCGCCGTCGCCCTAAACGGGCTATGGCGGGTAAAGGGGCTGCTTTGGTATTGACGGGAAGGTGTAGTCGTTTCGTAAGCATGCAGGGGCATGGTCGGTTACCCCTTAAAAAACAACGACCAAAATGTAACTGGCGAATACCAGTACGCTATGGCTGCCTAATTCAAGCGAATTAGAATGCTTTTGTGCCGCGTAAGAGCAACGCCCAGCGTTCCTCTTTTTGCTTTCGATTTCTGATAGGAGCCGCCGCGCATCAAACTTTTTTCAGGATAGTCTGTCGGGATGCTCCGACTGCCAGGCGAAACTCAGGAGATAAGGCGCAAATGTGTGGGTCACTGAACCAGTCTTGTGCTCGAAAACCTAAGCAGTGAATAAGCATGTAGAAGGCGTTGCGACGCTTTGTCCGGACGCGGGTTCGAGTCCCGCCAGCTCCACTTTACCCGCCATAGCGCCGCCGTTTAGGCGGTGCGACGGCGGGTTTTTTGTTTATGCCCTACCCTCCTTCGCCCTAAACAGACTTCGGTGGGTAAAGCGTTTTTTTTTTGTTCATACGCTACCCTCCTTCGCCCTAAACGGGCTATGGCGGGTAAAGCGGGTTAGATTACCCTTTCTCCCACAATTGAAACTCAAGCCCAGATCATTGATATTCAATGGTCTGGGCTTTTTTTATTTTACCAAATCTTTCTACATTTGCCCACCGCTCATGCTATGAATACGCTCCAGTTGCTCCCCCTACTCTCCCTTTTTATTATTGGCTGCAATCAAACACCTGATAACACGATCTCTGGTGAATGGGCTTGTACTTCCTTGGACAGCAATGACACCACCAGTGCAGCATCTTACAAAACCGTGCGAGGAGCTCTACTCGGATCAAGGTTCACATCCCTGGAAGATTTAAAATCAGTCATCCAGATCGAATATGACAGCAATGTGGTTCGTGTACGCCACTGTAGCAACGGCAAAGAAGTGACCAGTATATTAGAGAAAGGCGCCAGTCAGGGCGATATATTGAACGCAAGGTACAAGGGCGCTATTTGGGCTCGCTTCACGTTGCTTTTTCGTTGTCCTTTCGCCGTGATAAATAGAAAAGACCTGGAGAAATCTTTCAATCTTTCAAGGCGGATTCCAGAATGGTTCGGAGAAGGCGATCCGGCTTTTTTTGACCTTGCAGAATCATTGGTAGCAAATATCAATACGCCGGAGCTGGCTATTAAAAATGTGAGAGACAGCACTGAAAAAGGCTATCTTAATTCCTTTAACCACATCACAGCACAGGCATTCATCACTTCCTGTTTTTCGGAAGAAATGGCTGATTTTATTGCCGATTCGCACGAACGTTATCGCCATCCGGAATTGATCACCGGGATATTTACGGAAGCGCAAATTGCAAACCTGGAAGAGGGGCCCGTTGATAATTATGTAGACCTTGT
Source organism: Saprospiraceae bacterium (assembly GCA_031373015.1). Taxonomy (GTDB): domain Bacteria; phylum Bacteroidota; class Bacteroidia; order Chitinophagales; family Saprospiraceae; genus M3007. Next base: position 3,082 of record JANMME010000978.1, on the reverse strand, counting down.
TAATAATGAATGGGGACAGGAACTTGGCAAACAGCTCAAGGAGAGGTATTGTATTAACCGCGAAACAAATTGGACGCCCGAACTGCTTGCAAATTATCTGAACGACTTACAGCGCTATTATAGCTGGGCTTTTCAAATCGGTTTTGAACCTTTCAGACCCGAAGACGAAGTAGTGATCAGGTTTTCGAAGAAGATCCACATCATCATGAAAGGTCGTTTGAAATTAGACAGGCGGGAATGAATGGCCCCTAATTTTTTATCAAATGGTATATCTTACGTTTATCTACGGTAGAAATACTATCGTTTACAACGGTATAATTTTCCCGAAGTTCCTTCATTCCTGTTGGTCGCCATTGCTCTATTTTCTCCGGCCATTTTTCATCTACCGAAGCTTTGTCAAAGATCACCCCAAGGATATCTGCTTCGCTCAAATTGATTAATCTCAAATCGGTATCGCTAAGGTTTGCCTGCCTAAAGCTAACCTTTGTGAGGTTGGTGCCTAAAATGCTAACCTTTGTCAGGTTTGCCTCGTTGAACAATGCACCGCCCGATTGTGCCCATCGAATAGTTGCTCCGCTCAAATCTGACCTTAAAAGTTGTGCGTTGCTGAGGTTTGCTCCGTTCAGGTTTGCCAAGCGGAGGGTCGCTCCATTCAGTTGCGCCCAGCTCAAATCCGCAGTTTTCAAATCCGTTTTGCTCAGGTTTGCCGCCCCCAAATTAGCCCCCCAAAGGTTTGCGCCGCTCAGATCAGCACCGCTCAAGTTTGCGCCGCTCAGCTCAGCATCTTTCAGATTTGCTTCCTGGAGGTTTATGCCGCTCAAATCCGATCCTTTCAAATATGCCCCGCGCAAATCTGCCCCGGCAAAGAGCGTGTTCCGTTTTATCCGTGCGAAAGAACCCGTATCAATGTTCATAAGGACCAATGCCTGCAATAGCTGTCCTCGTCCTGGGCTGCACGCTTTCTCCGACAGGCTGTCCACTTCGATAAATTTGTAAGGCTTGAAAGATAAACTCAGCGCAGCTATTCTGGAGATCGTGGTATCGCGCAGTGTCCTGCCGGGGTTGCGCTTTAATTCTTCCCCAACATCATCCAGAATGCTGCGCATCAGCGGCTCAAGGTCATTTTTCTTCACATACTCTACCAAGGCCGCCATTTCCTGTATCTTCTTTTGCTGGTTTTGAATTTGACGTTTGGAAGACTCGTTTTGACGGTAGACCGATAACCCAATCAATACGCTTCCCAGGACAAAAACACCCAGCAGCATGATCCAAATGAAGGTATGCGTGCGGGTGCTTTTGGAATCTACGGCGACCGTTTTTTTGCCCATCAGCCCGAGCAGAAATTGTCTGTTCCATGCAGTAAACAGAAGGAGCACGAGCGAAACGAGTGCCATCGCTGCTATAAAACCCAGCAGAAACAAGTCGTTCCTTTCAATGTACGGAAGGCGAAGAAATCCCAAGGCCCAGCCAATCACAAGGCCGAAAACCAAGCCAACAATAAGGTGCCTTATTTTTTTCATCAGAGAGATCAATCCTGGGCCGGTTCAAAAGGGGCTGGAAGGCGCAAATTATGGCTTTCTGTAAAGAACTCAACAACTGTCTCTTCCGGGAACGCCCGCAAACACCCCTTCATAGGCACTTATTGCAGAAAATGAACCAAAATTGGTCGCCAGCTTCCATAGTAACGGGTGGAATAGGGCTTTGGGGTAGATCTGGAAAGCGGGAGACAGATTGCGCCTTTTTTCAGGGGTAAAAGCGCTTACGTCAAGATCGGACACGGAGTTGGACTGGTTATTGCAAAAGGGATACTCGACATCTTTGGCACACCCAATTAAATCTCCTTTTAAGGTGGGCGTGTCCCTTTGCATCTAAGTTCATTTTTTATTAATCTGTAAAACTTTCCCATGACTCGATTCTGCTTTTTAATCGCATCCGTACTCATCATTTCCACCAATTGTTTTGCTAAAACCAGTTTAATTTCAAGTCAAGATCCGCTCCAAGTCACCCTCGTCTCCCTTCAAAACCCCAATTGTTTTACCCCCCTCGGTTCTGTTACGGTAACAGCTACTGGTGGAACTCCCGGATACACATACAATTGGAACACGGGTGCAAGCGGGCCCGTAATCACGGGTGTCTCAGCCGGTGATTATACCGTCGTAGTGACAGACAGCGACGGCAGCACGACAGATCTCAAGATCACAGTAGTGGATGATTTTACAAAACCAATGGCCAATGCAGGCGCTCCTATTGGTGTTACTTGCTCAAACAGCATCACTACGCTTAATGCCAGTGGATCTACAGGACCTGATTTCTCCTTTCAGTGGGTAGCCTCAAACAGCGGGCATATTCTCTCAGGCGGAAATACACTTACACCTGTGGCAGATCATGCCGGCACTTTTCAACTTACGGTTAGCGACCTGACCAACGGCTGTACTGCAACAGATGTAACAACTGTTACCGCCCAAAATATCGCCCCGAGTGCCACCGCCACTGGTGGAACCATAAGCTGCGCCTCAAGTACGGTTACCCTTTCCGTCGTTTACACAGCCCTTCATACCACTTTTGTTTGGCAAGGCCCGGGAGGATTTAGCTCGAAACTAGTGAATCCGGTCGTGAGTACGCTGGGCAATTATGTGTTCACTGTGACGGATACGCTGACAGGCTGCATCAATAAATCAACGGCAGTAGTGAACTCAAATTTTGTGGCGCCCAATGTGGATGCATCGGGGGGCGGCACCATCACTTGCACACAAACATCTGTACAGTTGACAGGCGCTTCTACGACGCCTGGGGCTACCTTCCACTGGACTGGGCCCAATGGCTATTCCTCTGACCAACAAAACACTACTGTCAGCAATGGCGGCACCTATACTTTAACCGTTCAGAACCCCGTGAACGGTTGCACGGCTTCCGATGCCGTCACCGTCGCCAGCAACCTGACGGCGCCCGTACCCACGGCTTCTGTGGGCGGTACACTTACTTGTGCTGTTCAGCTTGTACTACTTATCGGAAGTTCCAATACCCCGGGGGTCAGCTATGACTGGACTGGCCCTAACAATTTCATGGCCAGTTTGCAAAATAT
>JANMME010000935.1:0-8248 GCA_031373015.1 Saprospiraceae bacterium | reverse complement strand
GTGCCTGCACTCGTGCTGATGGCGATTTCTTTTGTGCTTTACGGCATTACGGTCAGTTTTGGCTATTTGCAAGATGATCAGCTGTTTATCTGGGACAACTCTTTTGTACAAAATGGCTTTGCTGGCTTGGCCGATATTTTTGGGCACGACAGCCTTTTGGGTTTTTATAAAGACCCCAAACTTATGCTTGAAGGCGGGCGCTATCGCCCCTTACCACTCGCCACTTTTGCTATAGAAGTCGGACTTTTCGGAAAAGGCAATCCGGGGGTGGCACATTTTTTTAATGTGCTGGCGTACGGTCTCACAGGCGTTTTCCTTTATCGGATTTTGTTGGGACTTTTTCCGACAAAGGAAGGTGTGCGCAAAGGCTTCGGCGTGCAAGTGTTTTTCAGCATTCCGTTCCTGACTGCAGCCATTTTTGCACTGCATCCACTGCACGTGGAGGTGGTGGCGAACATCAAAAGCCGTGACGAAATCTTTGCACTGCTCGGCAGCCTTGGCGCACTGTGGGCAATGATGAAATATTTTGACACCCATGAAAACCGCTGGCGCTGGATCGCAGCCGGGAGTTTTTTGCTCGGTTTGCTTTCAAAAGAAAACACCGCAACTTTTTTGGCCGTCATACCACTCAGCTTGTGGGTGTTTTCAAAACTTCCGCTGGGGCGCATCCTTTCCGCTTGTATGCCCATGCTCACGGCTGTATTCTTTTTTCTTATGCTTCGGACCTTGGCATTGGACACCCCCATCCAACATCCGGACGAATTGGTGCTGAACCCATTTTTGGGCATGTCCGCCTCGGAGCGGTTTGCCACCATTTTCCTTTCGCTCGGATGGTATGTGAAACTTTTGTTCGTGCCGCACCCGCTTACGATTGACTACTACCCTTATCACGTCCCGAAAGTAAGCTGGGCCGATTGGCGGGCGCTGATCTCGCTGGCAGCTTATTTGGCGATGGGCATTTGGGCGTTTCGGCAGCTCAAAAAAGTGCGCGCCACCAATGCTGAGGAAGACACTGGCTGGTGGGTTCCGGCCTATTGCATTTTGTATTTCCTCCTGACGATCAGTGTGGTGTCCAATATTTTCGTCCGCACGAGCACGTTTCTCAACGAGCGCTACCTTTTCATGCCCTCGGTGGGCTTTTGCCTGATGGTCGCTTGGTTTGTTGCCTCGAAATTGCCCGAATGGCTGCGTAAACCGCCCGGTCAACCCAATTTGTGGAGTTTAGTTTTGGTTGCGGCCATCGCGGTCTTGTTTGGCCTGCGCACCTGGACCCGGGTGCCTGATTGGGGCGGCGACGGCACTGGGTTGGTGGAATCGGCCATAAAGGTTTCGAGCGGGAGTTATCGCGCCAATTATTACTATGCCAATATGTTGTACCAAAACCGATATCTGAAGATCGAAAAAGCCACCGATGCAACGTCTGTAGCTGAAAAAAAGCCCCTGCTCGATTCTATTGAAACGTACTTAGACCGGTCCTTAAAAATAAACCCCGGTTACCGTTTGGCTGCGCCCTTGAAGGTGCGGATTGCTGCAAGTCGGTTCAATGAAGACAAGAATTTGGATAAGTTTTTAAAAGACTTGGAACGCCTGATTCAAGGCCAGCCCCAGAATGGTGAGATGCTGAACATGGTGCTTGAAATACTGAAAACGTTCAAAAGCGCGGACCCCAATGTGTACAATTTCTTCTGCCACCGGGTGGGTTACAACTTCTATTATGTGAAAATGCACGACCCGGACGGCGCCATCGTGTTCCTCAACTTGGCCCTGGCCAACTTTCCGCAGGACAAGAATACCATGCAGGATCTAAAAGAAATTTATGCTTCTATGGGCAACCAAGCCAAAGTGTCAGAGATGCAGCAGCGGATGGCGCAATGATTTTTTGAAACACATAGGCACAATAGGACACATAGTGTTGAAAGTCAGGACTATGTGTCCTATTGTGCCTATGTGTTTTATATTAATTACACTTCGGTGTCTATGCCGTAAAAAAATTGCCCAGCATCCAAATGGACAGCAGGCAACCATAGAGCCATGAAAATTCTTTATCAGAGGTGTAGACGTACTTTACGCGCCAAGAGCACCTCTTTTGACTCGACCCGGTCCGGGTCGGGCACACAACAATCTACAGGACAAACGGCAGCACATTGCGGTTCTTCGTGAAACCCAGTGCATTCGGTGCATTTATCTGGTACGATGTAGTAAAAGTCGTTCGAGACTGGGCTGAGCTTTTTTGCTGCGTCCACTTTCGCCCCATCCTCCAGTTCGTATTCGCCCTTCACGGTGTTGCCGTCTGAAATGGCCCATTCCACGCCACCTTCATAGATGGCGTTGTTGGGGCATTCTGGCTCGCAGGCACCACAATTGATGCATTCATCGGTTATCAATATTGCCATTTCAAATTTCTCCTTTTTTGCAGTTTTTCAAAGAAACAACAGCGTTTCCTGAAAGTTTGCGCAAAGGTAAAAAGAGATTGGGGCATTTTTACCCGCCGTAGCCTTGGCGAAGGAGGGGTCATTGGGTCATTTATCGTCATTGGGTCATTTTTAAAAATTTAATGACCCAATGACTATAAATGACCCAATGACGCGCTTATTGCACCGCCCGCACAAAAGTATCAATCTTGTCTTGGTCGAGTTGGCGTTTGAGCGCCGAGGCTTCATCTCGAGTGCTAAATCTGCCTACAGAAACAGAGAAGAAATTCGAGTTTGGGAAGCGTACGATTTCTGCGTTTTTGTGGCCAAGTTGCTGCAAATGAGCCATTTGGTTGTTGGCTCGTGTCTCGATCAGGAACGATCCTGCTACCACATAATAGGAATCTTTGCTTGCATTGGAGACTTTCACCTTGCCACCTGCACCAGTATTTTTTGATGGTTTCACGTTCACGTTGGCAGGTGTGGGGTCATCATGGCTGCTGCTGCTGCTGCTTATATTTCCATCTACATACACCATGCTGGAGCCCGTGAGGCCGGCGAGCATGCGCACTTCCGTTCGGCGGTTGCGGGCATGTTCCTGATCGGTGCAACTTACGCCATCCGTACAAATGTTGCGCGGCTCGCTTTCGCCGTAGCCAACGGGTGTGAGCCTGTTTCGAGCGATACCCTGTGTTACCATGTATTCCACCACACCATCGGCACGACGCTGACTGAGTGATTGATTGTACTGTTCGCTTCCCCTGCAATCGGTATGGCTGCGGAGTTCTACTTTGATAGAGGGCTGTTGCTTCATCAGTGCCACGATGAGGTCAAGGTCTTTGCGCGCATCTGGCCGCAAAGTGGCATCGTTATAGTTGTAGTAAATATTCGGCAGTTCAATGATAGAACCTGGCATAAGCGGCGCAACAGAAATGTTCTGGTACATGGGCTTATTGTAATCCGGCCAGCCATTTGTATTCACACTTGTACTTCCGATGATGCGCCCTCCCTGCAAGATGTCCACATTGTATTTGCTATTCGTGTTAATGTAATGGTCCAATGTGCCATTGGCATCTGTGATGAGCGTGTCCACCTTGTCTGTTTTTGTATCCTTAAGCAGCAAAGTAGCCCCCGAAAGCGGCGCATTTGTGCTGTAATTGAACACAGAAGGAATCCATTGTATTTTACCCGGACCCGCCATGCTTGACTTTTCGAGTTGTGCGGCCAACTCATTGCTCGGTTTGGAGATGGGGAGGCGGAATTGTTTGGTTTGGTAGCCTTTTTTGGTAATAATGACCACGTAATTGCCCGGCTTCACATCCGTGCCAAAACGACCTTTGCTGTCTGTTTCGCCGTTGATGCCTTTATCTGGGGGCATAGAAGTAATAACTTCTTTACCATCAATGGTTTGCACGGTGATGAGGTTTCCTTGTTCGTCCCGTCCGATCACGTTGTTGCCATCATAATTTAGCACCTGCACAGCGGCATCTTTGATGGGGCTTCCGGTAGTTTTGTCTGTTACAAGTACTTTCAGGTCAAGGTTTCGATCTGGCACGCGCTTATTTTGCAACAGGTAGTCGTCGAGGTTCCCGTTTTCTGTGTGGAAACTGAAAATCTCATCGCCGCCCAAGCCGCCAGAGCCATTGGTGGAGTAGTAGCCATTGATTTTGTTGAGGTCAACTATGAGGCCGATGTCATCTCCGCCTGTGTTGAATGGGTCGCCCATGTTGATGGGCTTAGTCCATTGCGAGCCTTCAGGGATAACGTAGTAAAGGTCGAAGCCGCCCTTGCGGTCTGCTTGGCCATCAGAGGCGAAATATAGGGTGTTGTCCGCATGGATGAAGGGGAAAGCGTCGTTTCCAGCTGTATTAACCCCGGCACCGAGGTTCACTGGCTCGCTCCATGATTCACCGACTTTGTAGGACACATAAATGTCCATCCCGCCCAGGCCACCCGGGCGGTTGGAGGCGAAAAACAGTTTGTCGCCATCAATACTAATGGCTGGGTGCATGTCGTCGAACTCGTTGGAATTGAATGGCAATGGTGTAGGTTCGGTCCATGTGCCGCCAGATTTCTTCGATACATAAATCCGCATTTTCTGCTCCTTGTCCTTTGCGATTTTCTCCTTGCCATCAATAACGGAGTTGCGGGAAAAGTAAACAGTTTCAGCCGTGCGGTCGAAACAAACTGGGCCTTCGTGATAAAGCGAAGAAAGTTCTTTGGCAAAAGGCTCAGGCCCCCCCAACAACCCTTCTGCATTTCGACGCGATCGGAGGATAGACATGGTGGGCAATTTCAGGATTTCGTCCGTCATTTTTTTTAATCCCGCCGTATTGGTCGAGATGAACACGATGCCATCTTCATAAAAAGTGGGGCTGAATTCCAACCCCGTAGTATTGACAGCGACCTCGTTTTTCAACTCAACGGTCACTGGGACATCCAGCCCCGGAATGGTTTGCGCAGAAAGCACTATTGCCATACCCGTGCAAACAAAAAGCAGTGAGATATGCTTATAAGAGTTCATGATACTGAATTGATTATGTGATTATTACATAAAGAACCTTGGGTTCGACATCTTGCGCCTACCGTTTTTTGCCTGTTTCAAGTCGTATTGCAACAGCACCTCAAAAGAGCCTGCGTTGTAATCCTTCAGGTTGCTGAGCGTAAAGTCGTAGGCAGCACCGATACCAAACTGTGGCGCGGTTTGCCAAAAGGCCAAAAGGTCTACCGAATCGCCGGCGCCATCGCCCCCCAGGCGGTATGAAATGCCTGCTGTAAATTTTCGGCGGATATCAAGATTTACATTGATGTCCGCGTCGAAAGGGGCATTTTTGACATATTTCAACAGGACAGCGGGCATCAGGTTGATGTCTTCGCTGAGCGGCAAAATCGCGCCTGCCATGCCATAGAAATGTTGCGATTCTTTTGCCAGGGTGGTCGCATTGGCGTTGTTGAGGCCTATGGCGTTTGAATAAAGATGCGGCACCGAAACCCCGAAATAATAACGGTCCATGATCGTGCCATAAACACCTGCACCCACGTTTCCATAAAAATCGGTGGTGCGGTGGTCTTCAATGGATGGGTCCACGTTCGAATTCATCGTTAAGGCTTTGTTGTAATCAAAACCCAGCGAGCGCAGAGAACCCGACAAGCCGATACGGAACGACACATTCTCTTGCGCAACCACGTCGTAAGAATAGGCGACAGAACCATACAGATCGCGCTGCAAGCCGACTTTAAAATGAGAGATAGTAGCGCCAACCCCTACGCGCTTGGACAGGAACGGCCCGTTGAAACTCGCCAGCATGGACTGAGGAGCACCCTCAAAACCAGCCCACTGATTGCGGTAAATACCCGTGAGGCTCGGCACTCCCCGTGCGCCGGCATAGGCAGGGTTTAGGTACAATTTGTTGTACATAAACTGTGTGAAATGACCTTCTTGTTGTGCATGGAGCGACATACAAGCGACCATTAGTAGTGCGAAAGACAGAATTAGTTTTTTCATTGTATGATTGTATTTGTAGGGTTGAGATGTTGAGGGGGTTGAGGGAGTTGATTTTTAAATCTCAAACTTCTCAAGCTTTTCAACATTCCCAACTGGTAAAAAATCAACGAAATACTTCCACAAACCCCTTCATTGGCGGGGCGTTCGGGCCGGGTTTGAAGATGTAGAAATATACGCCATCGGGCAGATATTTGCCAGGTTCATTGTTTAGTGTTCCATTCCAATCGTTTTGATAGGGGGAAGCCTCAAATATCAGGTCACCCCATTGACTATAGACTGACAATGAGTTTTCATCGAAAAGCCTGGTATCAATACAAGGGATTTCAAAATACTCGTTGATTGGGTCACCATTGGGCGTAATGATGTTTGGGATAAAGGCACATTTTGTATCTTTTATCGTGATCGTCACGGCTGCCTGATCTTCGAGGTTGCAAGTTTTGGAACAAACCTTGTAAACAAAAGAGACCATTCCAGGCGCTTCACCCGCCGTGTACATAAAGGTGCCATCGCTGAAATTCATTGTCAGACCCTGCAATCCGCTGGTGTCGCAGATTTCAAAATCAAATGCGGGGGAAAGGTTGTCGTTTTCCAACACACTGGTAAAATCTTGCGTCGCGCCGGGGTCAATCGTATAGCTCAGGTCATTTTCAGCCACGGGTTGCAGCGGCAAAAATACCATGGCGGTATCAGGTCCAACATTGCAGCCATTTACATTGGCTGTCACGACATACACCCCATCATTTTGTTGGCTCAGGCTGTTGATCGTCAAGACATTGGTCGTCGAAGTGATTGGCCCTGTCCAAGTATATGTCGCGCCTGCGATGTCCGCAGCCGTGATGGTAAGCGAGTCGCCCACACAACCCGGATTCGGGTTCACCATGGGCGCCAACTCGGGCAGGCCGACTACTTCCAGGAAGATCGCGCACTGCGTCAAGTTGCCCGAAGAGTCCACCGCTCGGAAAACCAAATTATTGAAGCCTATCGGGAATACCGACCCAGAAGCCAAGCCTTGCAATAGTGTCACCGTTGGCGTTACACAGTTGTCGGTTGCTGTCGGCAGGTTGAAAGACAGCAACACGCCGTCACAGTCATCTGTCTTGACTACATTAACAAGAAAGTCGCTTGGGTCTGAGACAATCACCCCGCCGACGTTTACCACGATAGGGCTGACCGGGCAATCAATTACAGGCGCAATGTCTTCTGAGACCACAATATTGAATGTGGCTGTGGCTATGTTGGTAAAGGTATCTGTTGCTGTGTACGTTACGGTTGTGGTGCCAAAAGGAAAAACACTACCAGATGCATGCGAGGAATCAATGGTTATCGGTGGACAAAATCCTACCGGGATGGGTGAAGCCCAGGTCACATGGGTATCGCAACCTGTAACATTGATTGTGGCAGGTATATTGGTAAAAGTTGCTACCGGACCCATGACTGTGATCGTAATGAAGCATTCTTCAAAGTTACCGCTCGCGTCCGTTACCCTGACCGGGAATTGTGTCGTCCCGATGATGAATGTATCGCCTGACTTAAAGGAAGAAGTGTACACCAACTCATCTGCCGGGGTGCAGTTGTCTGTCCCCGTTGGGAATGTAAAATCAACCGGATTGCCGCATGGGTTTCCATTGAGTATCACAAGAGGCTGCGTGGGACAGTCAACAAATGTAGGCGGCACCACGTCTTTCACGGAGATCTTGAAAGAACAAGTGGTGACGTTCCCCGAACCATCGGTGGCAGTATAGACCACTATTGTATCGCCTGTGGGGAATGGGCCCGGATTGAGGTTTGAAGTCAGCGTAAGCAAACCAGCGCCACAGTTGTCAGTAGCCGTCGGAGGCGTCCAGCCCAAAATCACGATGCAAGAATCAATGGGCAGCACTTTCACAATCGGCAGCGAAGGGCAGTTTGTCAATACTGGTTTTGTGCTGTCAGCAACCGACACGGTGAAACTGCAAGTCGCCGTGTTTCCCTGATCGTCGGTAGCGGTGTAAGTCACGGTATGGGGCGAATTCGCCACATCAAAGAAGCTGCCGGAGGCCTGCGAAGGCATAAGCGCTACGCTTGGGTCACAAATGTCGGATACCACTGGCGTCTGCCAAATCGGGTTTGCGCCACAGTTGCCCGAGGCAGAAACCACGTTGATATTTGTCGGGCAACCATTTATAAAGCTTGGTGGCGCAGTGTCCAAAATCGTTACGCTGAAGGCGCAATTGGCCACATTGCCAGCGTCATCTACTACGGCACATATAACTGGGCTAACCCCTGTAAAAAGGGTGCCGGAAGTATCGCTGCAAATAAAGGTCAGATCCGGGTCGCAAGCGTCGGTCGCCAC
>JANMME010000911.1:0-6173 GCA_031373015.1 Saprospiraceae bacterium | reverse complement strand
GTAATCTCATAATTGAAAAAGGTTAGTTTACGAAAGTACATTGCTAGGTTTGGGGGATTTATTCACGAACCATTGCGGAAAAATACCACTTTTTTGGATGGTAATGTTTAAATGATGGATTATTTTATCCGCGTAACTTCAAAGTGAATCTCCACAACATCGCCTTCATTCATAATGTCAACATGCTTAAATGTGACAAATTTTTTCTTGGTTTTATTTAAATTTAAGTCGAAGCCTGATAAGGGAATCTTTTCTTCATCCTCAGCTTTATCGTGGTATTTTTCTCCCATTGCTAAGAGATTCCCCCACTGATTCCTCTGTTTCATCCAACCATCGATGGTTACAAATGCGCCTGCGAGTTGGTCTGGCTGCAATGTTATATCAAATTCTCTTTTTATAAAATGCGGATATTTTTCATCATTTTCAAACTTAGGTTTGTCCCCTCGCTTTAGCTTAATAACGTTGTTTGGCCAATCACCATTTAAATTAAAAACAAACATCCTTGATAATGTCTCCCCACGTTCGTTGTACACTCCTATGTCGGTTACAGAGCCATAATATCTTTCATCGAATGTTTCTTTAAACCCTTTTACTACCAGCAAATGTGTTGCGGTTACTTTAAAAGTTTGCGCTTGCGGCTTTATGGAATAATCAGGTCCTTTGGCCTTGGGTAATGCATTAACTTTTTTCTGTGCCTCCATTTTATATTTTTCAAGAGCCTCTTTGAAAAGTCTTTTCTTTTGATCAATCAAGATGTCCTTTGGGAAAAATTCCTTTGAAAAAAGGGTGTCATAGGGGATTAGATATGCATCAATCATGGTTGGGTTGTCAACGGCATCGTTGGTCCATCCCGAAAAATCGTTAATCCCTTTCCCGCTTCCACCATAAGATACAAAAGAGATGCTTTCGGCGCCAGTAGATTTTTTTAACTCTTCCTGCTTTTCAGCAGTATAACCGGCACTTACTTCTGCGGACACCCCTGCCACACTGCCTGAAACACTGCCTTTAAAAGCAATATTGTCTTTAAAACGGGTACCCACGTCTGAATTGCTGAATTGTAATGTGTAGGCGCACTTCGCCCCAATAGTAGCTACCTTAGAAAAATGCGTGCCCCAATTATTTATAAAAGCACTATAGGTGGCGGGATTATTATCCAACTTCTGAACGGCACCTATAAACTCCGGAGTGAATTTTTGCGGCTGATTAAAGTCTATTTCCATTTTGAGCCCTCGAAAAGCCCCATTTTTAGAGGCAACTGTCTTTCCCTCCGCTGCGGTTTTTTGCTGCACATTTCCAAAAGATGCGCTGGCAGAAAAGGCGACACCCGCGAAACCCCCTCCGGCTGATACGGAAGTTTCGTTCGCAGTCTGGAAATCGCTGGTACTTTGCACATACACCAGATTCTCGTCCCACTTAAACACGGCATTTGTTTCAGCCTTGACACCAAGGGGTTTTCTTCTAAGGATAGCATCTCTGTTCAATTTAGGAATTTCAATCGTCGCGTTGGGGTCTTTAGGGTCTGGATTGGACAAAAACTCAAAAACTCTGGGCCGGACACCAACACCTTGGACTGAGTTTTTCGTCCAGTCTTCAGGATCTGTCCAAACAACATCATAGCCTACGCCCAAACCTTCCGTGGAAAGTGTATTTACAAATTCAGGATTGCCGCTTCCGCCGCCGCCTTGATAGTAGTTGTTCACCACAACTGGTGGCTGGTCAAACGTGTGTTTAATCGTAATGGCACACCCGGAAACCACGAGGACAAGCGCAGTGAGCATCAGGGTTTTTGCAGAAAGAAATTGCTTTTTCATAATAAGTGAATTAGGTTTAGTGAAACAATCAACGGTGCATAAATTACCGCTGTAAGTGCCACAAAGGTGCCGTCACCGCCTTCCTACACCCCTTCACGTATTTCACATTTCCCTGCACCTATTTCACATTTTGCATAAATAAAGCCGCTGCTATTTCACATTTTGAAATAGCAGCGGCTTTATAAAAAAGTGACAATCAATTACTTGCGCAGGCTCACGGGCGGAACCCCAAATTCCTCAGAAAAAGACCTTGAAAAATAATTCGGGTCGCTGAAACCGACGTCGTAAGCGATTTCTGAAATATTGAGTTCGGTGCTTTGAAGCAGTTCTTTGGCTTTGTGCAGCCGTACCGAGCGGATAAACCGGGAGGGAGTCTTGTCGGTCAAGGCTTTTAGTTTGCGGTTCACCTGCATGTTGCTCAGGTGCGCGGCCTGGCACAACTGGGGCACATCAAAATTAGGGTCATCCAGGTGCTCTTCCACGACGAGTCTCATTTTTCGGAGGAAGCTGTCTTCAAGGGTACTTGAAACTTCCGTCATTGAAACGGCCTCCCAACGGGCATACTTATTTTGGAGGACACGCCGGAGTTCCAGCAGTTTTTCCAGGCGCACGAACAATTCCTCCTTGTTGAAAGGCTTCATCAAATACGCATCCGCGCCCATGCGCAGACCTGTGATTCGGTCGGATTCTGCCGCTTTGGCGGTGAGTAGGATGATGGGAATATGGCTGGTACGCTCGTCCTTTTTCAAGGTTTCGCAAACTTCATAGCCGTCCATTTCCGGCAACATCACATCGCTGATGATGATGTCGGGGATGATTTCCAGGGCACGTTCAATGCCCAGCAGACCGTTGGGGGCCGTATGGATCTCGTATTCCTTTTTCAGCAGGCTGACAATGTACATGACCACATCGGCATTGTCTTCAATGAGCAGCAAAACGGGCTTGTCCGTATCCGGAGATTCCAGATGGACAGGGCTTGTTTCCGCTGTGCCGGAATCCGCTACTGTAGCCATGTCGGGGAGCAGCGTGGGGGCTAACGGACTGGCTTGTGTCGGCTTGGGTGTATCTGCACCCAGGCGTACTGGAAACAGCAAAGTGAACGTACTGCCTTCGCCAGGGCTACTCGCTACCGCAATGCTGCCGCCCATCATTTCCACCAGTTCTTTTGTGAGCGTCAGGCCTATACCTGTGCCTTCGCCCTTGCGGGTATGGGAACTATCCGCCTGGTAAAAGCGGTCGAAAATATGTGCCAGCTGGTCTTCCGGGATACCGATCCCCGTATCGCTTACCCGAAGGGACAAAACCGGCTGGCCATTGTTTTCAAGTGGGCTGGTCAACAGTGCTACGCTTCCTCCCGGTTTTGTAAATTTGAGCGCATTGGACAAAAGGTTGTACATGATGTGCTGGATCTTCACTTCATCGTAATCCATCACCAGTTCCGGGATGTCGGAGGAGAAAGTCAGGCCTATTTTCTTCTCTGAAGCCATGGAATAAAACGACTCGCTGAGGTAGCGCAGGTATTGAATGATGTCGCTTTGCACCAGGTCCATTTTCATGGTACCTGAGTCGAGTTTCGACAAGTCGAGCAGCTGGTTGATGAGCCGGAGCAGGTTATTGCTGTTGCGGCGGATAAGGCCCCGCTCGTTGTCGAAACCCCGGATATTGTCGAGCATGCCCATGATGATGGTGAGCGGGGTGCGGAATTCGTGGGTGATATTGGTGTAGAGCCGCGAGCGGAGCAGGTCGAGTTCCCGGATTTTCGCGGTTTCAACTTGTTCGAGTTTTTGGCGGATTTTATGCCTGTAGTATAAGTATGAAAAAAACGCCGCCGCCGCAATGAATAACGCCAAAAACCACCACGTTTTGTACCAAAATTCGCGCACTTCGATTTCGATCGTACGCTCGTTTTTTCCCCAAACTCCGGTTGGGTTGGCTGCTTTTATCCGCAGCAGGTATTTTCCAGCAGGCAAATAATGGAACGTGATTTCGTTGTTCGTACCGTTCAAATGCCAGTCGTCGTCATGGCCATCAAGTTTCCAGGCGAAACGGTTGGCTTCCGGTTGCAGGTAATTTGTCAGTGCGAGGCGGATGCTGCAAAACCTGTTTTCGGGCGGCAGCGTGATTTTTTTCAAATTTTGGAGGTCAAAAAATTGCTCCATGTTGGTCTTTCCGTCGGGCGCGAACCACGAAATTTGGGAAATCAAAAGCGAGTCGCTGCCCAGCGAAAACGAGCCCAAAACTTCCGATGGTTTGAAAAAATTCACGCCGTTCAGGCCGCCGAAAAACATGGTGCCATCATGATTTTTGAAAAAAGAAAAACGGTTGAATTCGTTGTGCGAAAGCCCATTTTGGGTAAAAAAATTGGTAAAAAGTTTTGCTTCTGGCTGGAAAAAACTCAGACCGTCGTAAGTCGAAACCCAAAGGTTTCCTCCCGGACCTTCGGGATCTCCGGGCAAGATTCCGGCGATTTTATTCGCGGGCAAGCCGTTTGCCATCGTGAAAATTTCCCATTTCCCGGTTTTCAGGTTCAGTTTTCGCAGGCCGCCGCCGAGCGTTCCGACCCACAAATTTTGATTTTCTTGAAAAATGACGGCCACCGGAAATTCGTGGGCGGTCGTGTCATTTCCCGCAAAATCGAGAAACCGCGGATTTGTTGATTTGGTTATTTGAAGATTTGGGTCAAAAAGCAAAAGCCCTTCTTTTCCGCCGACCCAAACATTTCCATCAGGGTTTTCGAGCAAAAAAATGGGCGCGGTTTTGAAGTTTTCGTTTTCGCCAGCACTTGCCAGCACCGAAACCTGCCGCGTCGCCGGGTCAAAAAGCAACAGATTTGCCGTTTTTTCGCCGTTTGCTGCCAGCAAAATCTTGCCCGAGGCGGAACCATTTTTTAGCAAAGTGAATGCGCTGATTCGTTGATTTTTGATGTGAAACGTGTCGGCCAGCCCCGTTTTTGGGTCAAACCTCAACAAATTGAGCAGGCGCGTGACCTCTCGTGCCGACCAGATTTTCCCCTCGGCATCCGTCTGCAAATTAAGTGCGCTATCGGTTATCAAATCTTGGCCGGAGTTCCGTTCGAGGACCGGCGCGCGTTTGATCGAGCCGTCGGGGCGAAAGCAAAACGCCCCGATCATTTCGCCCATCAACCAAACATTGCCTTCAGGATCGGCGGTGATGCCCCGGAAAGCGGGGCTGATCAAATCACCTTGCTTCGACGGGACAAATTTTTTGAAAAGGGTGTGTTCAAAATTGACGCGCAGCACGCCTTCGAGCGTGCAAAAATGGATTTGCCGCGAAAAATCCGCGCCCGAACAACTCGTAAACGTGAGCCCGGGCAGCATTTTTTTCAGGTCGAGCCAAGTGCCGTCGGGGAACAACAGCCACAAATCTTTTTGCCCGGAGTCGGTCCTTTTGAAAACCGCCGCGCCTTTTTTGTCCGCACCGACAAGTTCCAAACCGGGCAGCGGGCCGGGTTTTTGGTTGATTTTTTCAAAATTATGGACACTCTCGTTCCAGCGCAACACCTCGTTTTGCTCCGACGAAAAAGCCAACATCGAGCCGTCGGGCATTTCCAAAAACCCCGGCCAGGCATCTTCGTGCAGCGCAGGCATCGCAATTATGGTGCTTTGTCCAGTTTTTAGGTCAAAACGATATGCCGCGCTGCCTTTCCCGAAAAAGGCGCCGGAATACCAAAATGCCTGGCTTTTTTCATCAAAACGGAACAAGGGGATAAAACCTGGCGGCGGGAACACGTTGGTCGCGATGTCAGCCGAGAGCGGCACTCCGAACAAATGCTGCACCGAAAACCCGGGGAACATCCGATAAACCTCCACTTTTCTGCCCATTTCGGTCTGCATCGCCAAAAAAACCATCGTGTCCTGCGCCCACATACGAACCAATTGGCCTTTCAAACCGGGGATTTCGTCAACGGTTCGAGTCTCTTTTTGCCCAGATTCGGGCTGGAAAACAGAGATTTTTTGTCCGGGGTGATAATTACAGACTACCAGTTCACCCCTCGAATTTTCGGCGAAACCGTTGATGTCGTGCATTTTTTTCCAAACCGTCTGGAACCGGTAGCCATCGAAACGGCAAAGTTCGTTGTGGGTCACGGCCCAGCGGAAAGGGCTTTTTCGGGTTTCGAGCAGGTATTGAACCTTGTTGTCAGGCAGGCCATCGCGGGCGTTGAAGATACGGGTGGAGATTTGAGCAGCTTGCCCTTGCCCGTTCAACGAGACGGCGAGAGATGGAAAGATAAGCAGTGAAAAGAGCAGGCATAGATTGCTCATAATGAAATGAAATACTGAATTGCAACTTATCATTTGCTACTTGCAAAACCAGTCTTCAAACCCAAAGGTAACAAAATAA
>JANMME010001138.1:0-6984 GCA_031373015.1 Saprospiraceae bacterium | reverse complement strand
AGCGTATGACTTCGTAACAGCCGCCTTTCAGCCCAATTGTGCAGCCTTTTGGCTGAGTTATTATGGTGGCCGAGAAGCAGTTTGCCAAAGCAAAGAAGTACGCCAACAAAAAGGATATGACTACCTGGCGTCAGATTGGTGAGTCGTATTTTTACTACATCGAACCGGGGGCAAAAAAGCCGAACCTGGCAAAGGCAGAATCCTACCTTAAAGAGGCATTGGATGTTTCTTCCAAAGATTTTGCCCTTCAAATGTCGCTGGGAGCTTGTTACAAAGAAATGTCGAGCGGCGGCCCAGCAGCGCAGCACTACGAATACGCAGAGACATTGGAGCCGAAAAACCCGCTTCCAAAACTCATGCTGGCGAAAGTGTATCGTATCGCTAAGGTGCCGGGCAAGCCCATCCTTTTCTACGACAAAGCCTTAGAGGTTGCCCCAAGTTACACACCTGCCTTGCGTGGAAAAGCGGAGTACCTGTTCTTCGTTCTGCACAAATATGAAGATGCGACCCAAGCATACAAAGCGTTGGTAGAAAAGGGTGCTGAGGTGAAAATCGAGGATGAAATGCAACTTGCAAACTGCTATTATCTGACCAAAGACTGCAAATCATGCAGCGATTTGGTGGAAAAAATCCTCCAAAAAGACCCTTCTAAAAACTACTTGCGCCGCCTTCAGGCATACTGCGATTTTGAAAACGGCAACTTGGAGCGTAGCTTGAAAATCTTGAACGAGTACTTCAATATCGTCACGCCCGACAAACTGCTGCCTTCGGACTTTGAATATCACGCCAAACTTTTGATACAGACAAAAGGCGACACGACCCAGGCCATTAAGGATTACAAAAAAGTAATCGAAATGGACAGCAGCAGGTGGGGGCTTTATGAGGATATTGACAAACTAGAATGGACGCGTAAAAACTATTGTGGCGCTTTGAACGTGTACAAGATGTATTTGGATTCCGTGGCAACCCCCAAGGCTACAGAATGGTACAATTTTGGCATGCGCAATTACTTCTGCAAAGAAGACTCCATGCACTTCCAAAACGCTGAAAAGGCTTTTGTAAAAGTGACGGAGTTGAACCCACAAGCGGCTATCGGCTGGCTTTGGGCTGCTAAATCTGGAGAAAAACAAGACCCTTCGCCCGATTCTATTGCTGTGCATCCGGAATTGGCCAATGAATACGGAAAAGCACGCGGCTATTACGAAAGGTATTCAGAGGTAGCAGAGCCAGAGAAGGATAAAAACAAAAAAGACCTCTTGAAGGGCTACCAATATTTGGCTTATTGCTACTTCGTAAAAGTGGAGGCCGATAAGTTCAACCCTGTTATGGATAAGTGGCAAGCCCTGGAAACAGATCCAGCCCAGATTCAGACCATTACGGAAATGCGGAATGCCTTTGGCAAAGAAACTGCTCCGGTAGGGGGCGGAAAGAAAAACTAGCCATTGCTTTCCAATCAATTATTAATGAACGGGCCTCTTGCGATTCGCAGGAGGCCCGTTTCTGTAAGCCCTGGACCACTTTTTTTTGTCAAATACCATCAGGCAGCGATATTATTGCCTATTGCATCTGTCTTTTTGCGTACCTTCGGGGAGTTTGTAGCCCCAGCAAGCCGCCCTCATAGTTCTCCCAACTATCGTAATCCTTTGAACGAATACGAACTTATCCGAGGTTGCTTGCGCGGGTCCGCGCAGTGCCAGCGCGACTTGTACGAGCGTTTTGCCGGCAAGATGTACGCTGTATGTCTGCGGTATGCGCGCACTCGGGAAGACGCGGCAGATATTTTGCAGGAAGGTTTTTTGAAGGTTTTTTCAAAATTGGGCCAGTTTCAGTTTCAAGGATCCTTCGAAGGGTGGGTGCGTCGTGTAATGGTGAACACAGCGCTGAGAGCATATCAAAAACAACGCTATGACTTTGAACAGTCGGGTTATGAACGGTTGCCGGAGTTGCCTGTAGAGCCCGACGCTGTTGCAATGCTCTCAGAATCGGAGTTGTTGAACCTCGTGCGCCAATTGCCAGATGGATACCGAGCAGTGTTTAATCTGGTGGCCATAGAAGGTTATTCTCATGCAGAAGCCGCCAACCTTTTAGGCATACAGGAAAGCACTTCCCGTTCCCAATTAACCAAGGCAAGGCGGCATTTGGAAGAAGAGGTAGGAAAATTGGAACGGATAATGATATAAAGTAGTAGAATTATGGAAAACCAGAATCATAAAATTGACGAAATTTTCCGACAGCGGCTGTACGACGCGGAGCTGCTTCCTCCTCCGTTCGTGTGGCCAGCGGTGGAACGTGAACTTCAAAAACGCCGTCGGCGCTTAATATTCGTATGGCTGTTTGCATTTGGCACAGTGGCTGCAAGTGTTTGGCTCTGGCAATCAAGCCTGAAGGACCGAGGTCAAATCCTTGACCCAGTTGCCAATCTTCCAAATAATGTGCAGGAATCAGACCAGACAACTTTGTGGGAATCATCCAAGACTAATTTAAACGAGACAAATACCGACGATTCAGCATCCAGCCCCGCAGGCCTTTCGGGCACTGGCGCACTTGCTTCGACCACACCAAAAGGGAAAGAGAGGACTACCTATCACAACAAAAAAGATCGGCCAGATTCGAAAGAGGCTCCTGCAAATATGCTTAGCAAAGAAAATCAGCCATCCGAAATCTCCTCCCTTCTGACGGAAGGCAACGCTGAACAAACAAAATCGCTGGATGTCTCTGAGATTCAAGGTATTCAAGAGGTAGCAAAAAAGGAGGCGCTTGTTTCCTTTAGCCCATTAGAAATCAATGGATTGCAATCATTGGTTTCGCTTTCCAATAAAAAGAAAGCAATTCAACCTCAATCATTCAAGTTTCGTTCTCCTCGAAAAAGGGAGCAGCCAAAACTTTGTTACGACTTTGCCCGGCATCCGAGCGCATGGTTGTTGGACGTATATGCCGGCCCGTCCTTGGCGCAGAGCTCGCTTACAAGCAGGCTCGACGACGAACCATATCTCAACCAGCGTTTGGCAACAGAGCGACGTAGCCTGGCCATGAACGCAGGGCTTCGGGCCTCGCTTATGTTTAATAGCAACTTCTTGGTGCGTACAGGCTTGCATTATGACCAAGTGACGGAAATTTTCGAATATATTGACCCAACATCCGTAATATATATATTAAAGTTCAGCCCCGGAAACCCAATACCAGATACCCTCGGGGTTGAATATGGAGAAAATTACCTGAAGACCTACAATCGTTATAGTATGTTAGACGTGCCGTTGATCGTAGGTATGGAGATGCGTCGCGGCCGGTCAGGATTCAGCATCAACGCAGGGGTTTCAGCAAATGTATGCTTCGAAAAACGCGGGGCTATTATTGATCCCAACACCCATGAACCTGCCCGTTTTGGCACCATTTCTACCAGTCCGAAGGCTCCTGGCCCAAAAACAAGGTTGAGCCAAGACGTGTTCCGCACGAATGTGGGCCTCAGCGCCACCGCAAGTATCCAGTGGTATTGGCACTTAAGTTCACATTTTCGACTGTTTGTTGAGCCCTCGTTCCGGCAAGTACTGCGCCCGCTGACAGTGGCCAACCATCCTGTAGAGCAGCGATACAGCATCCTTGGGCTTCGGCTGGGTGCGACAAAAATTTTTTAATTCCCATAAAAGAAAGGCGAGCAGCGCGAAGAGCGCAAAGCGGGTCTTGTAAACGGTTCAAAACACCCATTACAAACGATAAGAAAAATGCTACGGATTAGATTGTCATATTGGCCGATACTGGTGTTCCTGGCCTTGTGGAGTTGCCGCAAGGATGTAGAGGAATTTCAGCCTTATGCGCCGACGGCGCAGGCGCTCGAAAACTTATTGTCCGAGAAAGTGCCCAGCGCATCAACGCAGGTTACGTTTACACTGAACTACCTTTCAACGGACAAAATGCTGGAGACGCCCAAAGGCACAAGGATTTTTTTGATTGATACCGACCATCTCTTTGCCGATGCCGTTTCTGGCTTGCCAGTGCTTTGCAGCACCTGCGCTGAACTGAAAATTGAAGTGACAGAGGTGATGGACAAGCGTGATATCCTGGCACGAGGGTTGAATACGATAGGGGATAGCGGAACGCTTTTTGAAAGCGTAGGTATGGTGGGTGTTAAAGCAAGTTGCAATGGCCAAGCATTGGCACTCTTGCCTGATCGGACTTTAAAAATTCAAATACCAAACAACAACCAACAAAGTGGTTTTTTTGTGTACAATCAAGTTGCCTCAACGGGTACTGGCTTAGGGTGGACCAATAGCAATCAAGAAGTTTTTGATGCCGAATGGCCGATTCCAAACGGGATTCAGCAGGGGTACGAGCTACTTGTTAAAAATTTGGGCTGGGCTGCTTGCGGTCGGCCTTTGACAGCCCCGAGCTCGCTTTTTTGTATAGAGCTCCCAACGGGGTTCGCAGATCAAAACACCTTGGCGTATATAATTTTTAAAAACCAACAGGTCGTTGTGCCCCTGCAATTCGACCTTGGCCAAAATAAATTTTGCTATCCAAAAGCATCCGTAGGATTTCAGGTACAACTTGTGGCGGTTAGCAAATTGGGTGAGCAATATTGGCTCGGAAAGGCAGAAACAGAGATTGGAACCAATGCTACTTTCCAATTGGCTACGCAGCAAATAACAGAAGCAGCCGTGCTAAACTTTGTCAAAAGCCTTTGACAATCAAGAAAATATCCGTGTTTAGTAATTTCGTACAGAGCCGAGCCGGAAAAGTCTGGTCTCGGCTTTTTTATTTTTTTCTTCGGATATTTAATCTTGGTAGCAAAACCAACACCAAAGAAAACAGGAAAGCCAAGGCAAACTCTAGTTTCAACACCTCAAAAAGGCCTAAGCGGTTGAAGCCAAAAGATACGGCGATGAAAAGCAGGTTGACTGTAATCAATATCACAGTGGATTCAGTGTGGTTAAGGCCAAAGCTTAGCAATTGATGGTGGATATGCGTTTTGTCGGGGGCGAAAGGCGAGCGACCCCGAACAATGCGACGCATAAAAACAGATAGGGTGTCGTATAAAGGCAAAATAAGCACTGCCACAGCAATAGCGGGGGCTGCACCCCAAACATAAGGATTGCCAGGAGGAAGTTTGTAGTTGGTTTCGATGAAAGTAATGGACAGGATGGCGCAGACCATACCAATGAGCAAGGAACCCGTATCGCCCATAAAAATTTTTGCAGGCGTGAAATTGTACCTCAAAAAAGCCAAAATAGCGCCTGCAAGCGAAAACGCAACGACCGCTAATGCCGGAACGTCCACTAAAAAAAAGCATATCCCAAAAACGATACAGGCCAAAAGGCCTACGCTCCCAGCCAAGCCATTGATGCCGTCAATGAGGTTGAAAGCATTGATAATCCCAACGATTGTTATGATTGACAGCGTGAAACTTGCGGGTTGCGACAATTCATGAAAGCCACAAAAGCCATAAAAACTTGAGACCTGTACCCCCGCTTTATAAGCTAAAATAATAGCCACTAATAACTGCCCACCCAATTTTTTGCCCGGAGAAATGGGCAGCAAGTCATCCAGGATGCCGATCAGAAAAATAAGGACAAAAGCGGCGAGGATATATTGAAGCTGGCTAAAACTGCCTACAGGTGTCCATAGCATGATGCCACAAACAGTGCCGGCGAAAATGCCGATGCCGCCCAAAGAAGGGGTGGGTTCTTGGTGAGAGCTGCGCTCGTTGGGACGGTCGTAAAGCCGCCGCTCTTTTGCCACCTTTATGATAAGGGGGATTACCGCATAAGTTATGGCGAAAGCGGTGACAAAACAGAGCAATAGAGCATACATTAGTTAAGAAAGCCTGCGGTAATGACCCATCTTGCTGTATTTGTTGATTCGGGTCACGATGCGCTCTTCAGGGTCTTGCCCTATTATTTTGGCCAATTCGGCTTTAATATGCTGTTTTAGCGTTTCGGCCATTTCTTCAGGGGCATTGTGCCCACCACCAAGGGGTTCTGTTACAATTCCATCAATGAGCCCAAAAGAAAGCATGTTGTCAGCATCAAGTTTAAGGGCCTCTGCGGCCTGTTCTTTGAAATCCCAAGAGTGCCAAAGAATAGAGGAGCAGGACTCCGGTGAGATAACCGAGTACCAAGTGTATTCAAGCATAAAAACCCGGTCGCCCAGTCCAATGCCAAGTGCTCCGCCCGACGCGCCTTCACCGATGATATAGCACAGGATCGGCACTTTTAGCTGTGCCATCTCAAAAAGGTTGCGGGCAATGGCTTCCGCTTGTCCGCGCTGTTCGGCTTCAATGCCAGGAAAGGCCCCGGGCGTGTCAATAAGCGTCACGACGGGAAAACCAAACCGTTCGGCCATCTTCATCAGTCTCAAGGCTTTGCGGTAGCCTTCTGGGTTGGCCATTCCAAAATTGCGGTATTGGCGCATTTTGGTGTTCACGCCCTTTTGGTGACCGATGACCACTACGGTTTGACCTTCAATATCGGCCAAGCCACCTATGATAGCATGGTCGTCGCCAGCGCAACGATCGCCGTGGAGTTCAATAAACTTTTGGCAAATCGTGGTCAGGTAGTACAAAGTGTAGGGGCGTTCTGGGTGGCGCGAGAGCTGCACTTTCTGCCAACCCGTGAGGCTGCTATATATTTCTTCGCGTTTGCTTTGGATTTTGCTTTCCAGCTCGCGCGTCATCGCACTCACATCGAGTTCGCCTTTTTCACCTACGTCTTTTAGTTTCTCCAATTGTTCGTAGAGTGCTTCTAAAGGCTTTTCAAAATCCATGAAGATCATTGCCATAGCGAGGGTAGAAGTTTGAGCGGTCTTTAAAAAAGGGGGAGGCAAAGATACGCTTCGAGCCGTTGTTTTTCTCCAAAGCTCCCTTTCGGAACGTGGTCGAAATAAAGTAACAGTTTTGGCGGCCTTATTTTGCCTCTCTCTTCGTTGCTCGTCGGTTTTTTAGCCCCACTAAACGCCCTCCTTGCGCCTTGACAGAGACAAAAACGCCACCCC
>JANMME010000856.1:0-6188 GCA_031373015.1 Saprospiraceae bacterium | reverse complement strand
CAGCGAGAATCACGAACGCAAACAACGTCCTTTTTTGGAGCAATTGAATATGTTTTGCAACGACCATCAAGAAAATGGCTAAGATCAAATATCCAACTCCGAACCAAGGTTGTAAGGTTAAAATTTTTGAAATCCATGTTTCCGGTTTATTGGTATTTTCAGATTGAAATTGGTTTTGAATGCTCAGGCTTGCTTGCCCAAGCTCCAACCAAGTCCAAGGACCGCTTAATCCAACAAGATCAAACGCTCGTAAATACTGGTCATCTGTGTTTGCAGTAAATGTCACACTAAATGTGTAGACATCGTTTTTTTGCCCCTCGAGCTTAGGAAGCACTGGCTGATGACCTCGGCGGGTGAAAACACTAACCATAAAATCGATGGGTGCATCGGATCGCAATTGGAATCGTTGTACATACTTCTGCCCAGGGTTCAATTTATAGTATTTGGCAACATAAATTTCTTCGTTTAAGAAACCTTCCCGAGAATGATGATAAAGCCGCCAATACCCATTAGATTCCAAGTGTGCCCACTGATTGGGGCTTGAATTCCGATTCCACGTGGTTAAATAGGCCAAATCCAGTGGACCAAGCAAACCATGCCCCACTGTGGATTCATTCAAATGCACTTGTGGCGTCATGATTTGATAGACAAAGGCCATCAGCCCAAAGATTGCCGAGATCATGAACCACTTCAAGTCACATACATATATTCGTGACTTTTTCCGAAAGAAAAAAAAGGTAGAAAAAAAACCCAACACCGAGTATTCGGGAGTTAATGGAATCAAAAACAGCCAAACCAGTACCATGAGTGTCCCAAAGTAGCATCTATTTATTCGAATTTTTACCAAGAATGGAAACACTTATCGGTCCGACATCCATTTTACAGTACGATCAGTTTCATTGCATAAAATCTCAAATAACTTCGTCGCTGACTGATCCCAATCATAGCGTTTTCGGAATTCTCTTCGTTCCTCACTACCAAAAGATTCTAATTGCATCGCATGCTGTAAACCATCGGTAATGCTTTGAACATCGCAAGGATCCACAAATGTCGCTATGCCTTGCATTACCTCAGACATACCAGAGTTATTTGATGTCAGTACTTTCGCACCACACGCTGCCGCCTCTAACGGTGGCAGGCCAAAACCTTCAAGCAAAGAAACATAAACAAAAACGCTTGCTTGTGAATATAAGGCGGGCAAATCATCATCAGGTACATATCCCAGTAGCAAAATTTGATCGTCTTTACGAATTAAAGAAGCAACATCAAATCGACCGAAAACCTGATTCGCACCTAACTTACCTGCAATCAACAATGGCCAACGGTTTTCGCTTGGTAAGGCCCGCCAAGCCTCAATTAAACGAGCAATATTTTTTCTTGGTTCGAGCGAACCCAAAACGAAAAAAAACTTCGCAGGTAAAGCATATTTCATTCGAATGGATTCCGCAGCTTCATTGCCCACTGGACGAAAGCGTACATCAACACCATTAAAAACCACTTGAACACTTTCCTCTGGAATCCGAAAATATCGCACCACTTCTAGCTTACTATACTCGGAAACAGTCAAAATTCTTTTTGACTGACGCACCAATATTGGAAGCAACCATCTATAGAACCAATGGAAATATTTTCCAACCCACTCTGGATGCTCAAGAACGAACAAATCATGTACTGTAATCAATTGATCTGAAATCCATATTGGGTTAGACATCGTAGGCGAATACAACACTCCCCGATGCCACCAAACATAAAGGCCGAGTTCGCACTGTTCCCAAAGATGTCCCTGAAAATAGCCAATTTGAACAACTCGGGGTTGGATAACTTCAGGAATATCTTTGATCTTCATTTTTGGTATTAGAACAACAAACCGCTCCGGATCAAGAACGACCAGTCGTTTGACAATCTCTCGTGCATAACGTTGCACACCGGTAATTGGTTGTGTTAAAAAACGTCCGTTAATATAAATAGTTTTTTGCATTGACAATCTGACTTTCCAGCCGCGTTTCAACAGCCTCAGAGGAGATGTTCCAATATTTAAAGCGAACGATCAAGGCGATACTGAGCAAAGTCCAAAGGGTTGGGTCATTTACATCAGGCAATGCAATGAGTTTGGTAGTGACATAAACAAAAAATGTTGCTAATAGACTGGCTTGCAAATCTGGATTTTTCCACCACCGCGACCACCACTGGCAAAGAAAACCAAATAAAATGATCAACACAAATACTCCGATCCAACCTAAATTCGATAACAATGCCGTAAAAAAACTTGACGGTCTATTGCTGCCAAGACCCGCACCAAGTCCGGCGGTCTGAACAAATATATTTAGTGAAACCAGATCCGAAGCCAACCGATTTCGAAAGGAAAGACTCTGAGATTTGGCAACCGTGACTTCCGAAAGGGCAGCACCAAATTGCGGAAAAATCATAATAATCAATAAAACAGATGTGATAGACAATACATAAATCAATGCCAATTTTAAAATGAAGCGTCCTCGAATCAAACTATACAATCCGCGAGGCAGCAACATCAAAAAAATGATCGCAATCAACGCAATACCCGTGCTGGAGGTCGTCAAAATAACTGCCATAAAAACACCAATAGTCAAACCCAGATACCATTTCTGACCACGAAGATACTCGAACAAACAAAAGGCAAACAACGCTGCACCATAGGCGGCAGCGGTAGATGCCTCAGTAAAACCAGCTTGCACTCTCAAATTTCCGGCAACCTCTTGACCAAAACCATATGCGTAAGTAGGATTATTGTAAATCAAATCATATGGAAACGAAATTTTAAGTAAATCCAAACCTTTTTGCAAAAAAATAAGAAATGTATAGATCACAGCGGATAAGGTAAGCAAAGTCTTTGCCTTTTCCAAAGATAAAGAATTTTTTCTTAGCATAAACATTGCAAAAATAAAATTTAAAGTTAAATAAATCGCCTGTACAAAATTACTAGGAGCCCAGATTAATTTAGTCAAGTTTTCATACTGAGAATCTATTCCCAAACGGGGTGAGTAAATAGGTAAACCCTCAAAAATATACGGCAATAGAAAAGAAGAAAGTACTGCACAAAGAACACAAAAAATTGAGACAACTAAAAACATCTTCACATTCTTCGAATAGATAAGCGATCCACCTCGAGTCAAAAAAGACATGATTTGCAAAAGAACCAACCCGAGCGACATAAAGTAGCTTTGAACACCGAATTGGAAACTTCCTTGAGTCCAATTAAAAACAGAAATTCCTGGAAACATCGCAAAAATAAACACCAAATATACCAATCTTTGCGGCCAAAACAGCGCAATCAAAATCGAAATCGGCATAATAATCAGACCTATAGGTGTCATAAATTCCATCCCATACTTGCGCCAGCGATAAACGCTCGTGCACGCGCCAATTCACCGCGAAAAACCCGTTTCAAGCACCGCCCATCCGCGCCAACTATGACTGGAATCATTGGAAAGCCTGCGTGTTTGCGAAAGAACCGTGCAGCCGAACCATAGTAATGGCTTTCAGGGTATCTCGAGGCCAGAGCAGCATGGCTGGCAGCAGGAAAAGCGCTAAGTTTGCCCTAAAGCACCCAGCGAACTGTTGAGGAAAGGCTAAGTCGTGGACCACGAGCGACATTAAAAACTGGCCACAAATCAGAGGAAACAATAGAGTACAAACCGTCAGAGATGGCAGTGATAAAACTCGAGGCTGCTGGTGTTCTTGACCGATGCCAAAAGCGTTCAAGATGGCCTTCCATGAACCCCACCCTGCGTGCTCGCCCGAATGCTGCACAAACGAACATACAGCACGTCAACGCCCCAAAAATATAAGCGCATTACAGTTGCCAACAAAGGCATACTCGAGCTTTTGTGCACGTACCTAGAACTTGTACTCACAAAGAAACATGGAAGTGCAATATAGATAAAAACACAGTCAAGAATTGTGATTTTCATAATTCGAAATTCTCACTTTTAACCACAAAAGCCACGATGGATTTAGGACCGTGTTCGCTTGACATCTCACATGCGAATACCATCAAAAAACGCTTTCTGTCGCAGTTTAAAAACCGAAAATCTTTCTCGAAACACAATAGTTTTAACTATTATTAACACTTGTTCGATAATTAAAGCTATATAAAAGTAAATTCCTAAATTCTTTTTAGCAAAGTACATGGCATTTCGACTCATATAGTAAATTGAAAAATTTGTTTTACCCCCTCCCGTTAAACTACTAACCTTATGAATCAGAATTGACTTTGGGAAATACAAAATTTCTACGTTTCGTTTCCATAATCTAAAACAAAAATCACTATCATCATGGTAAACAAAATACTTTTCATCCATCATGCCAACCAATGAAAAAACTGAAGTTTTAACTAACATACAGCAGGTGGGTGCGTAACGAACAGTTTTAACAGCATCAAGTTGACCAGTATCAATTTTACCAAAGCCATAATGGTCAACATACCACCCGCGAACAGGTTTAAAATTACCCCCTGCATACCAGATCACACCTTTAGGTTCAAAATAATGTATCTTTGGCACGATAACTGAGACATTAAACTGTTTCATTGCAACATATAAGCTCGCAAACAAAGTATTGTCAAATTCAGTGTCATTATTAATTAACATCACGTAGTCACAAAGTTCGGAGATCGCAAACTCTGATCCAATATTATTCCCTCGAGCAACCCCATAATTTACACTGTTTTGAATCAAGTGGATACGCTCATCTGAGCATTCGTTTACCAGTGAAAACGTGTCATCTGTTGAATTATTGTCAACAATAATCAACAAAAAATTCTGAAAAGACTGATTCAAACTACACCTGAGGAAATCCTCAATGCAAGATGCACTGTTATAAGTGACAGTGACAATTCCGATTTTTGGTTCTACCGTACTTAAAGACCCTGACATAAGTTCGCTCCACATACCCTCGTGAGGTTCAGTTGCACATTTTAGGCCATCATTCGGCGACGACGCAATTCTGCATTTGCCTGATCGAGTTGATCTTCAGGCAACGGTTGCTCAAGGACCCATTCACTAAACTCGCGCAATCCTGTCGAAAGATCAATCTGTGGCATCCACGCCAAAACTCGAGACATTCTCGAGACATCCGCATAACAATGCCGAATATCGCCAACACGAAACTCACCGGTCGTCACTGGTAATGACCGCTCATCACCACCAAGCAATGAATGGAGCAATTGCGCAACTTCAAAAACACTACTTGCCATTCCAGAACCGACATTCAATACCTCAGCCTCTTGCGTCGCAAGTTGAAGCCCCAGGCGAATAGCACGGACAACATCGCTAACGTGGACA
This sequence comes from Saprospiraceae bacterium, assembly GCA_031373015.1. Taxonomy (GTDB): domain Bacteria; phylum Bacteroidota; class Bacteroidia; order Chitinophagales; family Saprospiraceae; genus M3007. The sequence continues at coordinate 870 of JANMME010000856.1, read as the reverse complement.
AAATCACGGCTTTCCCGACCATCTTCAAAAATTGGCAAAGGGAAACCCCTTCGAATTCGCGTCGAAAAAATGGAGAGGATACCAGTATAAGGGTTATTCAACGATTGACCGGCTCCATAAACGTTTTGAAATCGCAATACCGTTGCACCAATCCCGAGTGCGGCGCAAGAAATACGAACCAAATCCTCTTGCGCAAACTTCGTAGCAGCATAGATTGAGGCAGGCTGAATCTTTGCATCTTCTGATGTTGGGATCGAAGAAATTGGTCCGTGGCAAGAAGGACAATGCAACTCCCAATCACGATTCATAAGGGTTTCAAGTGTTCTCGAGGTTGGATGTACAACGCCACAATTTGCACATTGATACGCCCCTTCACCATAAATTGAACGCGATGAGGCAAGCACAAATCTCTTCACCTGATGCGAGGTGTTGACAAGGCAATCGAGCAATATGGCCGTTCCCTGCGAATTGACGCGATTATAGCGAGCAACCTCATACATCGACTGCGCTGTACCTGTTTCGGCGGCCAGATGTACAATTGCATCGACACCAACAATTGATCGACCTACTGCTAAAACATCGGTCACATCACCGCGGATGATCTTGACCTGAGGACTCTCAAGAATCGAATCTTGAAGGTGCGGCAGCACACCATGAATTTGAGGACTGAGGTTGTCCAAGATGACCACATGATCACCAAAACGCACCAATTCTCGAGTAAGGTTCAAGCCAATAAAACCAAGGCCACCCGAAATAAGTACCGTTTGAGACACGTTTCGCACTTCACTTTCTGGAAAAAATCGATCCCTTTTAAGCTGATCTAGCATTTCAAATCATCGTGTTTTCAATTCTTGCCCGTGAACTCTAACC
>JANMME010000848.1:0-8071 GCA_031373015.1 Saprospiraceae bacterium | reverse complement strand
TGGACGAGGCGCAAACCGTGCCCGAAATCGGGCTGATCTTGAAACTGATGATTGACACTTTCCCCGAAATACAAATCATCGCAACGGGCTCTTCGAGTTTTGATCTGGCGAACCGGGCCGCCGAGCCGCTAACGGGCCGTGCCTTGCAATTCGAACTGTACCCTTTTTCCTATTCCGAGATCGCCCAAACCCTAAGCCCGGTCGAACGCCGTGCGCATCTGGATTTTTTTCTCCGCTACGGTCTTTACCCAGACATCGCTTTTGCGCCCGAACAGGATGCACGCATGTTGCTCGACAACCTGAGCAACAGTTATCTTTTCAAGGATATTCTGATGTTCGAAAACCTCAAACGCTCCGATGTGCTGGTCAATTTGCTGCAACTTTTGGCCTAGCAACTTGGCAATCAAGTTTCCTACCACGAGTTGGCGAACCAACTGAAAGTCAGTTCTGCCACCGTCGAACGCTATATTGACTTATTGGAAAAAGCCTTCGTCGTCTTCCGCTTGCCGCCGTTCAGCCGCAACCTGCGGAGCGAAATCGGCAAAAAGAACAAGATTTATTTCTTTGACGTTGGCATCCGCAACAGCATCGTGCAACAATATCAGCCCATGGAACTGCGGGCGGACAAAGGGGCAGTTTGGGAAAACTTTCTCATCGTCGAGCGACTCAAATACCTCCAAGCACAGGGCTTGCGCCCGAACCGTTATTTTTGGAGGACGACGGATGGGGCAGAAGTAGATTATATCGAAGAATCAGCGGGGCAATTGAATGCTTATGAATTTAAGTGGCAGGACAAAAAAGCCAAACTTCCCGTAGCCTTTGCGAGGGCCTATCCTGAAGGAACTTTTAAAGTAGTCCACCGCGATAATTTTGAGGGGTTTGTTGAAAAATCGTGAGGCGCGTGTAACTGTTTAATTTGCTTGAAAATCACATTTCAGAACAATTGAAGCGGATTGTTGAAACGACTGAAATTTCGGAAACGCAACAATAGTGAGCGTTTTATCAAAGCAAACTGATGGACAATAGGCCCTATGAAAATAAAAACAATTCAAGGTTATCGGAGTGCCATGACAGGTTCGTTGGGATGTAGTGGATTGACAATTAATTGTTGTTGTCTCGGTGATATTAGCACGTCCATTTCCTCCATGGGTATCGCCCCAAGCAAGGGTTCTGTGTCTCCTGGTAGCACCAAAGCCGAAACAACACATTCTCTGTTGACAAAGCGTACCATGACATTGCGTACAACCGGAAGTTCGACATACGTGCCATTAGCCAATAGACAGGGACGAGTATCCACCACCCGCAGCCCCAATTGGGTCCGGATATTTTCGTTAATGGCCAACATGATTGCACCGGAATCCACATTCATCCGGACGTTCATCCGTCGGATTTGGGGTTCGGTCAAGATACCCTCCTCAAAGTTGTCGACATCCCGGCTGTTGAGCAATTCTATTTCAGCATAAACCAGTCCCATATTGTTAATTATTACTTGAAAATTCTTACAAAAGTCGGAAGTTTTGGCAAGTGGTAACGTCCTTTTTTCGAAAAATTAAAAGATAAAGTAAGTATGATGATTTTCAAATTAAAGATCGCCGCCTTGCTCGCCGTTGCTGTACTCGCAGCCTGCACCAAACCCGCTCCCACCCCAACACAGGATAACTTCTATTACACCTGCTCCATGGACCCGCAGGTAAAGGAACAAAAACCCGGCCCTTGCCCGATCTGCAAAATGCCTTTGGTTCGGGTTGAAATTGCCCCCGACAAAAAAGACAACGAGGTGAAACTCAGTGCGGAGCAAATCCGACTTGCCAACATCCAGACAGACACGGCACAGCTGCGACATTTGGGCGACGAAATCACCCTGGCCGCGACGCTTCGTGAAAATCAAAACAACATCAACACCGTGACCGCTCGCCTCAACGGCAGGCTTGAACGGCTTTTCGTGCGCAACGCGGGCGAATTTGTGCGGGCAGGACAAGCCGTTTTTGAATTGTACAGCGAAGAGCTCTCCGCCGCACAACAAGATTATTTGCTTGCATTGAAAAGTAAAAAACTGTACGAAAAAAATAGTGTCGGGGTGACTTTGAGTCACCCCGACACTGCGCCGTTTGCCCGCATTGCAGAAGCCGCCCGCAACAAATTGCTGCTCTGGGGCATGACCGAAACGCAATTGCAGGAACTCGAAGGGTCGGGCACACCCAAAAACACGGTTACTTTTTACAGCCGCTACACCGGTTATGTCATGGAAGCCCCGCTCGCCGAAGGAAGTTATGTAGCGCCCGGCACGACGGTGCTAAAACTCGCCGACCTGCGTACGCTATGGGCCGAAGCACAACTCTACGTCAGCGATTTGCCCTTTCTCGCCCAAACCCGCGAGGCTTCGGTCACTTTGCCTTATTTCCCTGGCAGAATCCTGATCGGCAAGGTCGGTTTTGTCAATCCAAACCTTGAAACCTCCTCCAAAATTGTACTTGCCCGCGTAGAAATAGCCAACCCAAAAGGGGAATATCAACCGGGTATGCAAGCCTGGATAACGCTGAAAGGCAAAACGCGCCAAGCCATAGCCGTACCCACCAATGCGCTTATTCAAGACAGCCGTGGCGTGACGATTTGGATAAAAAATAATACTGGGGGTTTCGAAGGCCGCATGGTGCGTACCGGCATTGCCAATGAGGACTACACAGAAATCGTCGAGGGGTTGCAAGTCGGCGAATCGGTCGTAGTGTCCGGGGCTTATCTGTTGCACAGTGAATTTGTGTTTAAGAGAGGGACTGATCCGATGGCTGGGCACAAGATGTGATTTTTATGAAGCAACTCATTGTAATTCCAAATCTTGCACATCTCTCCCAGAATCCTGTACTGCCCAACGGTACCCTTAGGTAAAAACATCCCGACCGGGGCAACCGCAGGCCTGTTTTTCTTGAATAGACAAATACCCTCCCTCTTTGAACCCGATACTCATGCTCAACTACAAAAATTAATTTTATGAAAAATTAGCCATACCAGCCATATTGGACGGGATGAATGCCACGCTTTCGGCCAAATCTGGCACGGCCATGTATTGCAAACCTTGAACACGAGGACGGTGGCATGATGCTCAACTATGAAATCAAGTAACACTCCTTTTTCAAATTACGTCCCTGCCCTTCGTTATCCATGGCTCACACGCTGGTATGACTGGCTTATGGCGTGGGTATTCCCAGAGGCAAGGGTACGCCTTGCTTTAATTGACAATGCCAACATCCAAAAAAGCCAACGTATTCTCGAATTCGGGGTGGGTACGGCCTCGCTTTCTATTTTGCTGAAACAAATGCACCGTTTGTCGGAAGTTGTAGGGGTAGATGTTGACCCGGAGATACTTCGCATTGCGCGGGATAAAATTGAAAAATCCGGCTTGTCCTTAAAAGTAGAACAATACGATGGGAGCATTCTGCCATTTGCTGACCACAGTTTTGACCGGGTGGTAACTTGTCTCGTGCTGCATCACCTTGACCCGGCTCAAAAACGGCAAAGCCTGCGAGAGATGCGCCGGGTGTTGAAGCCGGGCGGAAGCCTGCACGTCGCTGACTGGGGAAAGCCCTCTAACTGGCGGATGAGGATGGCCTTCTATATGGTGCAGATGCTTGACGGCTTCAAAACGACTACCGAGAATGTTGAGGGCAAGCTTCCGCAAATTTTTCAGGAAGCCGGGTTCTTCACCGTCACAGAATCAACAAAAGTAAATACCTTGTTCGGCACAATGCGGACTTACGCGGTCTATGCTCAGCAATTTTAAATACATCGCCATGCACTACCTACGGCTCTTTGCCCTCAGCCTGTTGACAGCCAATGTTTTATCTGCTCAAACCCTCACCGGAACGGTCACCGATCCCTTAGGAGCACCGGTCACCAACGCCCGCGTCACGATTTTCCTCAACGACACCTCCATGTTCCACGAGGCACGCACCGATGCAAACGGGGTTTATCTTTTTGAAAACCTCGAACCCTTCTACTTCATGTTTGGTGTAGCAAAACCCGGATTTGCCTATTTTGCAAACTTCACCACGGCCATTTTCGACACAGTCATCCACAACGCACAACTCGCCCCCGAAACCGAAAAAGGCCAGTGGGACCTCATCATGGTTTCTCCTGAACCCCTCGGTGGGACCGACCTTGGTGTGCTGTTGCCTAATGGCACTATTTATTACTGCCACAGCACCAAAGACCCCTTCGCTTTCGACCCTCTGGCAAACGATACAATTACTGTTCCTGGCGACACAAAAGTGCAGGGCTGCGTAGCCCCAAAACTGCTTTGGAACGGCCAGGTAATCATGGCTGGTGGCACTGACCAAGAAATATATGGCCCGGGTTCCAACAAAGTGAAGCAATATAATTCTTCCACGAAAATCTGGCAGCCGCTACCGCCAATGTTAGACTACCGTTGGTATCCTTCCATGACCCAACTGTCGAACGGGCAACTCCTCATCGTGGGGGGCGGTGGACTGAATAACCCTGTTCGGGTGAATACGACCGAGTTGTACGACCCGCTCACCGGTATAACCGAGTGGGCGGATACCATTGCCATCCGCAACGAACAATCGCCCATCCTCACGCTTTACAGCGGCAAAGCGCTGATGACTTTCCGTCCGCCGCAACTTTTTGACCCCGCGACCAAACAGTGGGAACTGGCCGCCGATTTTGTACAGGGCAACCGGATGCCCAACGGCGACCATGTGGATCACGAACTAGTACACCTGCCAGAAGGTGACGTGATTGCCATCGGCTTCAAGCCTTTCCCCGCTGGCAGCGGCGGCAACTTGGTGGAACGCTACGATCCAATCGCCAACACTTGGACGCTGCGATCCAATTTTGCACCCCTGCGCTCCCGTGCAGAAACCGTGCTGCTGCCCGACCGCCACATCCTCACCCTCGCTGGGTTTAAGGAACAATCTTCTGACCCTACCCCAGTGAACCAATGGGGATACATGGCATTGACAGACCTCTACGACCCCTACGCCGACACTTGGCGGCGGCTAACGCCCATGCCCCGCAAGCGGGAATACCACGCATTGGCTACACTCGTGCCCGACGGCCGTGTCATAGTGGTGGGTGGTGAGGGAGCGCCAGGCAACGAGCCGCCTCAGAGCATCATTGATGCCTTCAAGCCACCCTACTTGTTCCGGGGTGTGCGCCCGCAGATTTTGAATTTGGAAAAAACGGACTTCCATCGTGGCGAGACCATTCGTTTTGAGGCCGGGCGAACCAATGCGCCCACCGCTGTCGTACTTCAAAGCACTACAGCCGTCACTCACATGATGAACTGTGGTGAGAATCGCTTCCTCGACCTTGTTTTCTCGCAACAAGGGCAGGCCATTGAGGCCATTGTACCGAACGATTCGTTGCGTTCGCTGTCAGGCTGGTATTTGCTCTGGGCGATGGTGGACGATATTCCCTCGGTTGCCCGCATGGTAAGGATTTTGCCGGGGCCACCAGTGGTGGTCGTAACGCCTCCAACGGCAGGGTTCACAGCAAATCCAAGTTCCGGATGTGGACCATTGATCGTGCAGTTCACAAACACGTCTTCGGCCAATGCAACTAATTTCGATTGGCAATTTCCTGGCGGAGCGCCCAGTTCCTCGACGGATCAAAACCCCATGGTGGTGTATAACGCTCCCGGCTCTTATGGTGTGACACTCACCGCTAGCAACGTTGCCGGATCATCCACCGCTTCGCAACTGAACATTGTCACCGTAAACCCCGCACCGACCGCTGATTTCAGTGCTGCTGTCGCGGGCGCAACGGTTTCATTTTCAAACAGTTCTGCCAATGCAACTTCCTATTCATGGAGTTTTGGCGATGGCGGCACCAGCACCGAAACAGAGCCCTTACACACTTATTCCAATGAAGGAACTTATACGGTAACACTTACTGTCTCCGGGCTTTGCGGCACGGCAACAGCTACTCAGACGGTCACAATCACGACGGTGGGCATCAACGATGCAGCGAATTGGGTGGAATCGTTGCGGGTATTCCCAAACCCAGCAACAAGGGGCAGCTCTCTGACGGTTGAAATGGCTTTGAAACGTCAGGGCAAAGTAAGTTTTGAACTGACCGATGCGGCAGGCAAAACGATTCGCACTTTCACTTTTTCTGAAAGAACCATTGGCAATCAAATCTTTATCCTAAAAACGCCAGGGCTTCCGGCAGGGATTTATTTCTTGAAAATAGAAACCGCCCGACAGGTGTTCAGCAGAAAAATAGTATTACAAAATTGACCTGTTTGAATCTGGAGGTTTGGCAGCGTTTTATGGGCCATAATCGTTCATAATCAAAATGTTAAATTATGAAAAACTTTGTCATTTGCCTTTCGATTGGGCTACTCGCCACGCCTATTGTCCCTGTTTTTGGACAGGCGGTTATCGCCAATTATTCAAAACAAACTGAACACTTGGCTATTGCGCGAGAGGGAACTGTGATTTGGCTGGCCGCTTCTAAAGCAGGTGTTTTAAAATGCGACTTGACAGGAAACGTGTTGGAAAAATATACTACTGCCAACGGACTCACAGGAAATACGATTTATGATATTCTTATTGACCAGCAAGGTCGGCGTTGGTACGCTACGGACGGTGGCATCTCGGTATTGAATACCGACAATAATTGGACTCAGTATCCATATATTGTAAAGTCGTTTACACAAGCCACTAATGGCGATATCTGGGCCGCTGGAAAGAATATTTATTTACTTGAGGCATCCACGGGCAATTGGACTATATTGACATTCAACTGGTACACTTATTATGACCGAGTAGTAAAAATCGGGCCTGATAATACGGTTTATGTCGGTGGAGCTGCTGGCCTGGCAGTGAGGAACCCTATTTCGTTGGTATGGACGTATTACAATACCTATGTTTATGATTGGGATATGGGCTATATTTATCGTCCCGTCCAAGATATTGAATTTGATACACAGGGCAAGCTCTGGGTCATACAAAATTATGGATTGTTCACCTTCGCCGATAGCGTTTTTTCACCCGTTATTGGAACATTGGTAGACAATTTGCCCAACAATCCTGTTGCCTATCCACTTTCATTAGACAAACTGCCAAATGGAAATTTGTTGATCGGTACCACGAATGGGTTGTGGATTTACGACGGGACTTCTACCCTTAAAGAATTCAAAAGCAGGCCCGGCTTTAGGGCTGTATATGATTTTGTGGTAGAAAGCAATAACAAGTTTTGGTTTAGCAGTGATTTGGGATTTTCTCAATTTGAAGATGCTGATTTCGAGCATTATACTCCTGGCAATCAAACGCTTGCGTCCGGAGATGTCTTTAAGATACTAATAGATGAAGCCGATAAAAAATGGTTTTTTGGTAAAGGGGGAAGGAGTGTATTGGGCGATAATCTTTGGGACACGCCCCAACCTTATAACTATAATGCCCCCATCTGGGCCGTAGATGCTTCTTTTGAACCGGACGGTACCAAATGGTTTTGGAGTAGGGGCAATAGTGAAATGCATCTTGCACGACTTCGCAATGATTCAATCACCTTGTTTCCATCTACTTTAGGGGATTTCGGTTATTATACGCAGCTGGGCTGGGACGCGCTCAAAAAGCGAACGATTTTCAAGAGCAATATGAACAACAAATTTTGGTATTGTGAAAATGACAGTTTGAGGCAATTTGAAATCCCAGATTCTGATTTTGGTTGTTGGCACCCCAATTGGCAATGCATGGGTGGAAATGGTAACGAGGATGAAATACGTCACTTTTTTATTTCCGCTGAAGGCTATTATTTTTGGGCAAATCCAAGAGGTTATTATTTTTCACATTGGGGCCAATCTAATGGTATTGCAAATGATACCATTGTATATTCTTGTGGAGAAGATTTTTTATATCCAGAGTGCCCTTCCTGGGATGATTATTGTGCTTGCAACAATAACAACTTTGTAGCCTTTGACAGTGTAGGCAATACTTGGCTCGCATCGGATCTCGGTATAAGAGTTCAACCACCCAACTTCCAAAACCTGGGCAATCTTTTATACTACTTTGCTACTTTAAATTCCGAACTACCCAACGACTCCGTGCAGTGT
>JANMME010000838.1:0-9714 GCA_031373015.1 Saprospiraceae bacterium | reverse complement strand
CCGGCTCTTAGCGCGCGTCTGGCGCACCGCTGTGGGCCGGACCACGCTATTGCTGTTGGACGCCGATGTCGATGGTAACCGCATGGAGGACCGCGAGCTCACTTCGCGTCTCTATGGCGGAGACCATCGCGTGCGCATCCGCCAAGAACTTCGCATCCGCGACATCTCGCCAGCCTTGGTGAGCCAGGCCCTCGATTCGATTGATCAGGCCGAGTACGAAGCCCAGCTCCAAAAACTCCTCGACAAAAAACGCCAGCAATACGCCAACGACGACAATGCCAGAGAAAAAACAGCGGCATCGCTGATTCGGGCGGGATTTGAGATGGAATTGGTGTTTAGGTTTTTGTGAGCAGATGTGTCGAAGTCTGATTCAAGTGCCGGTAAAGAAGACTAAACATGAGGGCAAACACTCAAAGAAAAAACTTATCTTTGTAAGAAAATCAGGCCGCTATGATGGTTCAAAGCAATGTTTACGACGAACTGGCTGAGTTCTTGGCCAGCCTTGCCCCTGAAAAGGTGTTGGCATTTAAGCCTTCAGAAAAAAAGCAGCAACGACTTAGTGAACTGTTGCTGTTTCAGCAATCCCGCGAACTCACGCTAGATGAAAAGATGGAAATGGAACATTTTTTCACACTCGAACGGATCATCCGGGTAGCAAAAGCCCATGCCTTGACCCTCCTTTCGCATGAGCCGTTACATTCCTGAATCTGTCCGCAGTTTGGTAGCAGCACGAGCAGGTTTCAAATGTATCCCTGAGAAACATCAATGCTATAGTTTCTTGATCTCCCTTTTAATCCCTTCCCTAACTTTGCTCCCCGTTTTATGTTTAGGGACGGAACTAGCTCAACCACACCCACCCAATACAGTGGAAATCAAAGGCAAAATACTCTGCGGCATCGCCGGCATCTTTCTGTTCGACCTCCTGGGCATCCCATTTGGCGGACTGATCGGCTTTTTCGTGGGGTCTTGGCTGGGGCATTATTTCTTTGACCAACCCAAGGAAAAAGAAGCCACAGACAGCGAATTCAAAGCCTATCAGCGGCGGCAGGGAGAGTTTGTTTTTCATGTTTTCAGGCTCTGTGCCAAATTGGCAAAAGCCGATGGGCCCATCAATGAGCGCGAAGTATCGCACATGGAAAACCTGATGCGCCACCAATTTCGGATGAATGAACGCGGTCGCCTGCAAGCCGTCAAAATTTGGAAAAACGCCAAGGAGTCCAACGATACCTTTGACCAATACGCCCGCGCTTTTTTCGAGGGTTTTGGTCGCGACCGGCATCATGTGCTGAACATGCTCGACCTGCTCTTTGCCACGGCTGCTGCCGACGGTGGGCTGCACCCACGCGAAGAAGAATTGTTGCTTCGGGCAGCCGGCATTTTTCAAGTTGGGCGTCTTCAGTATGAGCGCGTAAAGGCCCGCTTCTATCAGGCCCGTACAAGTGGCAGCGGCGCACAACAACAGTCCCGCTGGGATCCGCTCGACCCGCATTACGCCATTTTAGGCGCAGAAACGAAGGACAGCCTCGAAGTCATCAAGAAAAAATACCGCGCCCTCGCCATGCAGTGGCATCCTGACAAAATGGCTGCCAAAGGTGTTTCTGCAGAAGCCCTCCGCCACGCCAAGGAAAAATTTCAGCAGATCAACGAGGCCTACGAGCGGATCACGGATGCTAGGAAGGGTTGATTGGTTGAATGGTGACTGGTCACCAACCATCCCGCCAAGTCAAATAAACCCAGCCCAACAAACTCGCCACTGCCGCGAAATAAAAGACCCCCGACAAATGCCCGGCGAACCATCCCGCCACCAGAGCCCCAGCTCCGATGGCGATTTCCAAAGAAATGTACATGGTTGCCAATGCACGACCTTTGCGGGCAGGGTCGCCAAGGTCTACCGTCCAAGCATTGATGGCAGGAGAGAAAATGCCATTGCCAAGACCAAATAGCACTGAAGCGAGGTAAAGTATTGGCCTCGAATCAGCCAAGGCAAAGGTGAACATGGCGATAGCAATAAGAATCGCCGAAGCCTTCAGCACAGGCTCACGTCCCAATCGGTCGGAGATTTTTCCCGCTGAAAGGCGCGTGGAAACGCTTGCCAGTGTAAAAATCGTAAAAAATGTGCCCCGGTTTTCCACCCCCAAGTGGTCGCTCAAATCGGGCACCAGCGTGAGGATCACGCCGTAGCTGATGTAGCAAAATATCATCACGATGGCGGCGGGTATAGCTAAAGGGTCGAACACATCCTGCCTGCCTACTTTTAGATGAGAAAATCGGAAAGGCTGTTTTTCGGGCAGGGTTTCCTTCAGATTTGTGAGAATGATCATTGAAAGCACCGCCAAGGTGGCCGAAGCGTAAAACATGGCGTTGATATCGTACTGTTTCGCCAGCCAACTGCCCAATGGCGGCGAGGCGCTCGCGCCCAGGCTCAGGCAAATGCCGAGCGTGCCCATCGCTTCTCCACGCCGCCCGTCGGGTACAATGTCAGCCACATAAGCTGCAGTACCCGTGGGCTTGAATCCTGTAGAGAAACCATGAAAAAACCGCAACACCAGAAAGCCCGACACAAAAGCCAATTGCGGGTAGAGCAGGCTGCAAATGACGCAGGCAAAAGTGCCCACGTACATGACCGGGAGCCTCCCTACTGTGTCGGCGAGTTTGCCGCTAAATGGCCTAGAAAGGCCCGCTGTAATCGTGAAAAGCGCAATGATGAGTCCCTTGTGCTCCGCACCGCCCAGCGATGTGAGGTAAGACGGCAACTCCGGGATCATCATGTTGAAACTGCCCGCAAACAGCGCGTGCGAAAGGCAAAGGAGGAGGAAAGGGCGGGTATAAAGGGCTTGGGAGGGCTTGAAATTCATGTAATTACAAATGTAGGGACAATTTGTTTCTCAAAAAACCCTCCAGCACCTCCAGCCCGCGCTCGAAATCCCGGTTATTATTGATTACCAGGTCTGCCTCTTCTTTATAAGGCAGAATGAACCGCTCGTAGGATGGCAGCACATGGTGCTGATATTGATAGAGCACATCATCGAGCGGATAGCCGCGTTCCACCTGATCGCGGACGATCCGGCGGATGATCTTGAGGTTTTCCTTGGCGTTTACAAAAACCTTTAAGTCAAGTTGCGAAGCGATTTTTTTGTAGTGAAAGACAAACAGCCCTTCAATGATGATGACTGGAGCAGATTTGAAAGTAAGGATTTTGGGTTTTTTGTCGGGATTGTTGAACACATGTTCCTCCCGTTCAACCGTTTCTCCGGCGAGCAGCCGTTCCATATCCTGCCGAAACGCTTTTTTGTCAATGGATTTTGGCAGGTCAAAATTTTGCCGGCCGTTCTCATCGCGGGGTTGTTGGCCGATAGGGAAATAGTAGTCGTCCTGCGAGACGATGCAGAGTTCTTCTTCTGAAAAAGATTCGCGCAGGCGGTGAATAAAACTTGTTTTGCCGCTGCCGCTGCCGCCGCAAATTCCGATGAGGTATGGCTTCATAGATTGACTCGATTGATTCGATTGGGGCGATTGGAGAAAGGCGAAAATAGGACAATGCCCAAAATTCCCCGTTACAGCAGGCACTTCCTGGCCACCCGTAAGGGAGAAAGGCGAAAATAGGACAATGCCCAAAATTCCCTCCAATCAAAAGCTAGCTCGTACATTTCGGCGGTTTTATCAAACAATCGAATCAATCGTAACAATCGAATCAATCGTCTAATCGAATCAATCGAACCAATCGTCTAATCGAATCAATCGAAAAATCTATGGATCGTCTCATTGGCCTCGTCGGCATCGTTGTCATCCTTGGAATCGCTTTTTTGCTTTCCAACAACCGCAAAGCCATCAATTACCGCACTGTTGGCATGGGGCTTTTGCTGCAAGCCAGTTTGGCCGTTTTTATTTTAAAAACCTCCGTGGGGCAGGCTATTTTTGGCTGGCTGGGCAAAGCCGTCACAAAAGTCTTAGATTTTTCTGTTGAAGGCGCGCGCTTCGTTTTCGGCATTTTGGCCGACGACAAGGCTTTTGGCAAGGTGATCGAAAGTACCGAAAAAACCGTTGGGGCACAGCCCTGGAACCTTGACGGTCTTGGCGATCCGGTATTCGTGAGCGGCTTCATTTTCTTTTTCAAAATCATCCCGACCATCATTTTTGTGGCCTGTCTGGTCAATATTTTTTACCACATTGGCCTGATGCAATGGATTGTAGAAAAGCTCGCCAAAGGGCTGAACTACATCATGAAAGTGAGCGGGGCCGAAGCCTTGAGCAATATTTCAAGCGCCTTTGTCGGGCAGGTCGAAGCACAAATCATGATCAAGCCTTACTTGAAGGGCATGACCATGTCGGAGCTGATGGCTTCTATGACAGGTAGTTTTGCCTGCATTGCTGGGGGAGTGATGGCGGCCTACATTGCTTTTGGCGTGAAGGCCGAATATCTCATTGCCGCCAGTATTATGGCCGCGCCTGGTGCGCTCGCTATTGCCAAAATTATATGGCCCGAAACCGAGGAATCTGAAACGCAAGGTGTGGTGAAACTAAAGGTTGGCAAGCAGCATTCCAATATCGTGGACGCCATTTCTGCCGGTTGCACCGATGGCCTCAAAGTCGGCCTGAACGTACTGGCAATGTTGGTCGGTTTCCTTGCACTTATCGCGCTCATCAATTATATCCTCAGCGCGGCAGGCGGACTCGCGGGATACCCGGGGTTTGGGTTGAACAGTATCCTTGGAGGACTTTTCTCTGGCTTTGCATTTGTGATGGGCGTTCCATGGCACGAAGCCCCGCAGGCTGGTGCGCTTATGGGCACGAAGTTGGTCGCCAACGAATTTGTGGCGTACCTCCAACTTAAGCCGATCATTGACGGTCATTTACTTTCTGAAAAAACCATCGCGATCGTTAGTTTTGCGCTCTGTGGTTTTGCAAATTTTGGCTCCGTCGGTATCCAGATCGGGGGCATATCAGCCTTGGAACCAAGCCGTCGGGCAGACTTGGCCAAATTGGCTTTCCGGGCGCTTATTGCGGGTACTTTGGCGAGCTACCTGTCAGCCACACTCGCGGGGTTGTTGTTTTAAAAAGTTGAAAGAGGAACAAAAGTGAAAGAAACAAACACATTTGGCTTTGGAGCAACTTCCCGAAAGTTTCATCCCGATTTCTTCAGGATCGGGAAGTTGGCTTTTGCAATGATCCCCCTGCTTTTTGCGACTTCTTTCTATACGGGGATTGGTTTTGCAAGATTCAAGGAGCCGCCAGATTTGGCTCTGAGACCTATAAGGTTTTTAAAACCTTATAGGTCTTTTTTCCCAATAGAAGCCGCCTCCGACTCCTTGCTTTTCCTGGAAAAACAAAAATACGCCCTCGCCGAAACAACAATCCCCGCCAAGACACTTGCCGTGGCACGCAGTTTTATAGGGACAGTGTATGCAAGCGGTTGCCTCGACCGTAATTCCAACGAATGCCTGGCTGTCAATCTTTGCGAGCTCGACTGCTGGACCTTTGTGGAAAACAGCCTCGCCATCGCCCTTGCCGCACCAGGGGATTATCAATCGTACAAAACACAATTACAGGAGCTCAGGTATTGGGGAGGCAACGTGAATGGCTATGGCTCGCGCATCCATTATTTCTCGGGTTGGCTGCTGCAAAACGAGAAACGGGGCATCCTTCAGGACCTCACCGAAACGATGGGCGGTATCCCCTATCGGAAAAAAATCGGCTACATCTCGGCTCGCCCGGCCAAATATCCCAAGATCAAAGACCCGGACAATCTGCGCTCCCTTCAGGCAGCCGAACGCCGCATCAATGCCCATAAGTGGTTTTATATCCCCAAAAACCGCGTAGCAGCGATGGAGCACCTCATCCAAGAAGGCGATATCATATCCCTCACGGCCTGGAAACCCCAACTTGATATTGCACATGAAGGCTTCGCGGTTAAAGTAGATGGTCGGATTCACCTCATGAACGCCTCCTCATTGGGCAGAAAGGTGATCATTTCCAAGCAGCCGCTGCCGGAATATATTGCCACTCAAATAGGGCAAACGGGGATTATGGTAGCGCGGTTGAAGTGAGCTATTCTTTTGTAGGTACCCCATACAAGTTGTAGAAATCAGACACATATATCATTTTCCCATCGCCACTTTGAGCCAAATTTGATAACAGATTTTTCCCCGATGGCGCAGGCTGTTTGCTGAGTCGGCACCCGGTCTCCAGGTCAATGCTGGTCAATTGGTAATTATCTACAAAATACAGCCTTCCGTTGTTGGCAAAACTACTTTTCAAACTTTCCACCGAACCAATGTTAAGACGGGATTGCCAATGACTTTCTCCACTAATTGGATCAAGCGCATCCAAAAACCGGTTGGTATCAAAAACAAGGAGGCGTCCACCCTTCATGGCAATTCCGTCGTAATAATATTGGCTTATCCGTTTTTTCCAAATCGGCTTTGCGGTAGAAGCATCCATGCAAAAAACGCTGTCATCCAGCGCAAAATAGGCCCGGCCATTTTCAAGAATGAGGTTTCCTTTATTGCTGGCATAAAATGACAGGTGGTAGGGCGTAGCGGAGATCGTGCTGTCCTCGATGTTTTGGCAAACAAACCTGTGGACGGTTTGAAGGGAGGGATAAAGGATGTTGTACTCCATGAAACAAAAAAGCGTGTCGCCATTGGGGGTGATTTCGGTTGTAGGGTCGAACATTACTTCGCCATTGAAGCTATATTTAGCCTGAAAATACAGTATTTGTCGAAACGCACCACTTTGCAGGTCAACCCAATAAGCGGAAACATCGGTTGAATCAACAGAAGGCAAGTAATCGATAGCCAAAAAGATCGCGTAGCCTTCACCCAAAGCAAAATGGCGGCTCAAATAAGCATCTGTGTTCAACGTGCACACTGCCATGTCTTCCATAGTGTGCAGGTCAAATGCTCGAAAAGTTTTACTCCAGCTGGTATAATACAGTTTTGAGCCAGAAATCTGCACTTCATCCCCCAGTAAATAAGCAGGAAGCGTTTTTTGCCAAAGCAAATCGCCCGTTGCGCCATTAAAACAAGAGAGTCCAGACTTTCCACTTCCTGAAGCTGAAAGCGGCTCCACAATCAACACCTTGTCCTCGAAAACAATGGGTTCTATGTTGTCTTCAAAAGGTTGCGACCAAAGCGACGAAAGCTGTGAGGTGTCAATGTTAATTTCCGCGCAGGGCGGGATTTCTTCCGGTTTTTTGTGACACGAGAACACAAAGAGCAGCGAGGTAATTATCAGGATGTTTTTCATGGCTTAGTTTTATTTTACTGCAAAGTACGGCATATCCAATAACACAAATTTCTTGGCTTCCCCCAAAGAGACATTTGTTTTTATTTCATATTTGAAATACCAAACTGCACTTTTGCCAGCCGACTCTTCTTTTTCCTGACAAATTTTTCCCACTTCTGCGGATTGATTCTGCCATTCCGTCAGATTTCCCTGCGTGGCACAACGATTGATGGTCAGGGTTGTCGGCTTTAGCACAGGATGTGAATCAATCCACCAAAGCCATGTTTCACCACCAATAAACCAATAAATCAATCATCAGTCCACCAATCACCAGTCCACCAATCACCAATCAACCAATCACTAAATACAATTCAAGCAAAACATGGGAAAAATAATCGGCATTGACCTTGGTACCACCAACTCCTGCGTCTCCGTCATGGTCGGCAACGAGCCTACCGTGATCCCCAACGATGAAGGCGCACGCACTACCCCTTCGGTAATCGGCTTTTTGGATAATGGCGAGCGCAAAATTGGCGCACCGGCCAAACGCCAAGCCATTACCAACCCTACGCGTACCGTCGCTTCTATCAAGCGTTTCATGGGTATGCGTCACAGCGAATCAACTTCTGAAATTAAGCGCGTTCCTTATAAAGTAGTCAAAGGCGACAACGATACCGTGCGCGTGGACATTGACGGACGGCTCTACACCCCGCAGGAAATCAGCGCGATGGTGCTCCAAAAAATGAAGAAAGTAGCCGAAGATTACCTCGGCGAAACCGTTACGGAAGCCGTCATCACTGTGCCGGCCTACTTCAACGATTCTCAGCGCCAGGCCACCAAAGAAGCAGGCGCCATCGCGGGTCTCGATGTGAAACGCATCGTGAACGAACCCACGGCAGCCGCCTTGGCTTATGGCCTTGACAAGCGCTCCAAAGACATGAGAATCGCCGTGTACGACCTCGGCGGTGGCACCTTCGACATCTCGGTGCTCGAACTCGGCGGCGGTGTTTTTGAGGTAAAATCTACCAATGGCGACACCCACCTCGGTGGCGATGACTTCGACCAAACCATTATCGAATGGCTGGCCGACGAATTCAAACGCCAAGAAAATATTGACCTCCGCAAAGACCCAATGGCGCTACAACGCCTGAAAGAAGCCGCCGAGAAAGCCAAAATCGAACTTTCGAGCAGCGCGGAAACCGAAATTAACCTGCCCTACATCACTGCGGTGGATGGTGTGCCCAAGCACTTGGTGGTCAAACTCAGCCGCGCCAAATTTGAGCAAATGACCGACGCGCTCGTGCAGCGTACGCTGGAGCCTTGCCGCAAAGCGCTCAAGGACGCTGGCATGAAGCCCAATGAAGTAGACGAGGTGATCCTCGTGGGTGGTTCTACCCGTATCCCGCGTATTCAGGATGAAGTCGAGAAGTTTTTTGGCAAAAAGCCAAACCGCTCGGTGAACCCTGACGAGGTCGTAGCCATTGGTGCAGCCGTACAAGGTGGTGTACTCAGCGGTGCCGTCACGGATGTGTTGTTGCTCGACGTGACGCCACTTTCACTGGGCATCGAAACCATGGGCAATATCTACGACGTAGTGATCGAAGCCAACACGACGGTGCCGACCAAGAAATCGAAAACCTACTCCACGGCTTCCGACAATCAGCCGCAGGTGGAAATACACATCTTGCAAGGCGAACGTCCGATGGCGCGCGACAACCGCTCTGTGGGTAGGTTCATCCTCAACGACATCCCGCCTTCCCCACGTGGCGTTCCGCAAATCGAAGTCACCTTCGACATGGACGCCAATGGGATACTAAGCGTAACTGCTCTGGACAAAGGCACTGGCAAGCAACAGAACATCCGCATCGAAGCCAGCACGGGCTTGAGCAAAGAAGAAATTGCAAAGATGAAAGCCGAGGCGCAAGCCAACGCCGAAACCGACCGTCAGACCCGCGAACGCGCTGAAAAACTGAATGCTGCCGACTCGCTTATTTTCCAGACCGAAAAGCAGCTCAAAGACTTCGGCGACAAAGTGCCGGCCAACCACAAGGAGACCATCGAGAAAGCGCTCGAAGAACTCCGCGAAGCGCACAAGTCACAAGACATCGCTCGTCTCGACACAGCACAGGCCGCCCTCACGGAGGCTTGGAATGCTGCCAGCCAGGAAATCTACGCTGCACAGCAAGCCGCGGGTGGTAATCCTGCAGAAGGCGGGGCTGAGAATCCTTACGGTTCTGCCACGGGCGGGCCGACGGGTGGTGGCGCAGGAGGCGAGGCA
Organism: Saprospiraceae bacterium; assembly: GCA_031373015.1. Lineage (GTDB taxonomy): Bacteria > Bacteroidota > Bacteroidia > Chitinophagales > Saprospiraceae > M3007. Next base: position 212 of record JANMME010000838.1, on the reverse strand, counting down.
CAGGATGTGGAGTTTGAGGAGGTGAAGAGCTAAAACAACGACAAGACAGATACGCGGCAGGACGGCTTTAGGCTGTTCTGCCGTTTTGCTACGAACCAATATCCAAGTATATGGAAAACCCAACACTATCTCTTTCACGTGCGGAGCTCTACGCCATTTCAGTCCAGGATCAAAATGCAATTCTGTTTCATAGTGTTGCCTCAAAAGACTAT
>JANMME010000803.1:0-2574 GCA_031373015.1 Saprospiraceae bacterium | reverse complement strand
CTATTTTTGAAGTCTACATTTTGTGGATAGGCTATGTAGAGTACCTTTTCCAACCCATTGAATTGTTCAAAAAAAGTCAATGCAGTGTCCAAATTGCCTAAAGAAGAGTTTGTAAATCCAAGATATTGATACGAGATGGCTAAGCCGTGTTTGAAGTCCACATTTTGCGGAAAGGCCTCAAGCAGTTCTTTTTCCAATTGATTATATTGTTTAAAAAAAATCAAAGCCGTGTCCAAATTGCCAGTGGCGACCTGCATCTTGCCAATATCAAGGTGAGCATTTGCTTTTTGCCAATTCTCAGACTGTGGGTGGTTAATAATATGTGCCAGCAAGCGAAGCGCCTTTTCATACCGGTGGTTTAGGCGGTAGAAATGGGCAGCATCCGACAGAATAGCCAAGTCAGTACTATCTAACCGAACCAACCCATCAAAAAGCAACTCAGCTTTGGCAGGGTTGAATTTCACACCATACATATCGGCCAACAACTTGACCTGGGCAATAATGCTTTGTTTGGTTTTTTCGGTAGTTCGTTTCCGAACATCCAGTTTTTTTTGATCGGCGGCATCCAGTTTTTCTTGAGATATGATTTGCTCTATAAGTTTGAAGGGGGAGGCACTTTCCAAGTTAGCGATGGCTTCATCAATTTTTCCGGCTTTGAAAAATTCGAGGCTCTCGCGGTACAGACTGTCTACGTCGTCGAAATTGACGCGTGCAAATTTTTCGGCCAGTGCCTCGAGTTCCTTTTTTTTGTTGTCATAGTCTTTTTGCAATTGCTCGGCACGCTCGGCGAATTGCTGGGCGGTCAACCGAGCATCGGTTAGTTCGAGGCGGAGTTTGGCTATTTCTTTTTCAAAACTGGCTTTGAGCGAACGGTCAGAGATGTTGTAATATTCTTTTTTTGCGGCATCCACCATACCTGTTTTGGCGAGGATTATGTCTTGGCCGAGTTGGTCATCTGCGCTGAGTTTGATTTTTTCAAAATCCTTCCTGTTGACCAACTCGTAACCTTTCTTGGTCAGTTCGACCAAAAAGGTATAGGCACCAGGTTTTTTGCCTGAAAAAGTGAGGCGCACTTTTCCATCCTGGCCGGAGAATTTGGCGGGCGCACCGTCAAAATGAATATACACATTTGGCAACGGTTTTTTGTTAGAGTTTTGTTCCCGAACAGTCGTGTTTTGTACCCATCCTGTTTGAGCGTTAACTGCAACTGTAGAAAAAAGGAGTGAGACGGAAAGGAGGATATTTTTCATAATCCGAGGAGGATTTATTTTTTTGATAACCGAATGTCATTGTCTTCATTTGGAACAATCGTCTGAGTTTCGTTGGACTCTCCGAAACCAATTTTGAATGCCCGGATTCGCTGTTCTTTGCGCTGTTTTTCAAAAGGAAGGGTTATTGAAAAATCCCCTGCAAGACCGGAGAAAACTGTGATGTTCTGCACTATGATTTGTGCTCCGGCGACCGGGTTCCCGCTTTCATCTCTGACTGTTCCGAAAATGTGGGCAAGGCTGTTATCGCGACGGATAGGCATTGTGAGTTGCGGTTCGGATAGCACAAAATCTGTATCTATTTTTTCAAAACCGGCTGCCTCGAAGTGCAGGTAGATTTTTCTATCTCGAATATTGGCGGGTATCCCTCTGAAATTGACTTCCTTCTGATCTCGGTGGATGAGCATGGTTTCGGATTTGTCACCGTATCGCAGTAAGACTGTGCCGCCTTCAAAAGGAAGTTCAGGATTGGGTGTGCGATTGTCCAACGCGACAGTCAAAGAAAGGGTTTCTTGCAGTTGCTGATACCGAACCCAGAAAAATGACCCGCCAATCGCCAGCATCGGCACAAAAACAAAGAGAAACAAACGCAGTCGTCGGCTGGTGTTACTTTCAGTTTGGATAGTTCGGTCGCCCACTTCCACATTGCCTCTCGCCGAGATGGTAGAGCCGAAGACTATATTTTTGCTATTGATAATGGTAATGGCAAATTCCATTTCTTCACGAAGGGCGGGTATTTCTCCCATCGTTTCTATTTTTCGCAGTAAATCAAGCAAATCAGCACGGATCTGGTTTTGAGTTAGGCTTGCCTCCGACTGGTTAACCAACCCCAAGCGAATCTGTCTCCGAATATCGGAAAATTGAGCTGATTGGAGAATGGCTTCGTCTAATTGCGGTGTATTTGCCAAAAATGCATTAAGATATCCTATTGCCTGTTCTAAATTATCATCTGCAATTAGGCTTTTGATCTTTTTTATGTATACCTCACTTGCCATGTTTATTTTTCTTGTAGCCGTGAAGCAACTGTTTGACACAACTTTGACTAAATATTTGAAGTCAAAGTTACATATATTTTGCTTATGGCTGAAAATCCCTTTCGTCAGTTTATTACATAAAGACCTGCTTTAAATCTGTCTTTATGCGCAGATAAGATCGAAATGGATCGAGTCAACTTACTTAAAATTATGAATGTATTACGCCAAGTTCCCAAAGCAAAACGTGGGCGGGTCTATCAGGGAGCTCAAAAATATGAATATTCATTCTTATACTAAATAAAATCACAGCGGACATTCTGTTCACCAAAACC
>JANMME010000798.1:0-5016 GCA_031373015.1 Saprospiraceae bacterium | reverse complement strand
CCGGTGAGTTAATTTCTCCAAAACCAAGCCATTACTTATGCCGTTGTTCCAATGGCAAGTAACTACTCAAACATATCCCGCACCCGATCAAAAAATCCTTTTTCCTCCTTACCAGGTGTGGGCTGCAGGTTTGGCATGTCGCGGAGTTTTTCAAGCAGTTTGCGTTCCTCGTCGTTGACTTTTTTGGGTGTCCACACATTCACATGCACGAGTTGGTCGCCACGGCCATAACTCTGCAAAGCAGGTAAGCCCTTGTCTTTCAATCGGAAAACCTTGCCGGCTTGCGTACCAGCAGGAATGGTGATGCGGGCACGGCCATCGAGCGTGGGCACATCCACCTTCGAGCCCAGCGCTGCATCGGCGAAGTTGATATAGAGCTCGTACACCACGTTGGTGCCTTCGCGGGTGAGTTCCTCGTGCGGGGTTTCTTCGATGGCAATATGCAGGTCGCCTGCCGCCCCCCCTTTTGCGCCTGCATTGCCACGTCCATTCACACTGAGCTGAATGCCTTCGTGTACGCCTGCCGGAATGTCAACGTCAATAGTCTCTTCGCCAAAAACACGCCCGTCACCCTTGCAGACATTGCAAGGCGATTTGATGGTTTGTCCGGCGCCGTTGCAGGTGGGGCAAGTCACGGCAGTTTGCATCATGCCAAAAGGCGTTTGGCGCACCTGGTTGACCATGCCGGCGCCGCGGCAAGTGGAACAAGTGTCCACACTGCTGGCATCTTTTGCGCCGGAGCCGTTGCAAGTGCTGCAGCTGACTTGCTTGCGGACCTTGATTTTTTTGTTGACCCCGGTAGCCACTTCTTCAAGGGTCATTTTTACTTTTATGCGCAGGTTGCTACCGCGTTCGCCGCGGGCTCGTCCGCCCCGGCTTCCACCGCCGCGTCTGCCGCCGCCAAAAAATTCGCCAAATATATCGTCTGTGTCAAACCCAAAGCGGCGCAGTATCTCATCCATGTCCATGCCCTGGAAACTACTACCACCGCCGCCCATGCCTTCCAGCCCGGCATGACCATAGCGGTCGTAGCGGGCTTTTTTGTCGCCATCGCTCAGCACATCGTAAGCTTCGGCGGCTTCTTTGAATTTCTCTTCCGCCCCCTTATCGTCCGGATTGCGGTCGGGATGAAGTTCTAGCGCCTTTTTGCGGTAGGCTTTTTTTATGTCGTCGGCGCTGGCGTTTTTCGCTACGCCCAGCACCTCGTAATAGTCGCGTTTTGCCATTTAAATTGGATATTAGGATATTGAGAAATTGGGATATTAAGATGATTGACACAATATCCTAATATCCCAATTTCTTAATATCTCATTTACTTCCCTACCACCACCTTGGCGTGCCGGATGATCTTGCCGCCAAGGGTGTAGCCTTGTTCGAGGATGTCCACGATCTTTCCTTTTGATTCTTCGTTGGGGGCAGGAATTTCGGCCACCGCTTCGTGATTGTCTGCGTCGAATTCATCTCCGGCCACGACCTCGAGGGAGCTCAAACCCTTGCTTTTGAGGGTATGGGCAAGTTTTTGGTGGATGAGTATGGTGCCTTCAGAAAGTGCGTTGTTTTTGGCCGCCCTGTCAAAATCGTCCAATATCGGCAAGAGCGCTGCCATCATGTCGCGTCCTGCCGTGCTGATAAGGTCCATGCGCTCGCGGGCTGCGTGGCGCTTGTAGTTTTCAAAATCAGAGAAGAGGTAAAGGTATTTGTTCCGGCTCTCCTCTAGTTGCTTTTGGAGTTCTGCGAGTGGGTCGGGGGTATCGGCAGACTTGTGTTGCACAGGTTCGCTTTGATTTTCAATGGGTTCAGTAATCTCTACGGTATTATCCAGTGTCTCTTGCACAGGTGTTTCCGACGCTTGTTCCTTCATGTCGAGTATTTTTTTAAACGGATTTTTCATTTTGAAAAAAACATTGGGATGGGCAGGAAATGCCACAGGATTTCAAGGCCCAGTTTGCTTTGTCAACTTTCGTGCCTTCTGCCCGTGTGTGTCAGAATGACAGTAGAGCGAAATTTATTTCGCCAAGTCGAAGCGAAATAAATTTCGCCCTACTCATCCAGCCTTTCCGTAAGCCTTTGCACCAGTTTGAATTGGCTGAAAAAATTGCGGGCAATCACACGCAGCACGGTATAGACCGGGATGCCGATGACCATGCCCACCACGCCGCCGATTTTAGCGGCCACGAGGGTGACGATGAAGATTTCGAGTGGGTGTGCTTGTACGCTTTTCGACATGATCATGGGCCCTACAAAGTTGTTGTCGAGCGCTTGGACGGAAAAAAACGTGACGGCTACTTTCAGCAGCATCGGGAGCAAAATAGCCAGCTCAACATCAAGGTTGGATGAAACGGTAATAAAGGCGCCAAACAAGATGCCCAAAATAGGCCCGATGTAAGGAATGACGTTGAAAATGCCCCCAAACGCCCCAATGAGCAAAGCGTTTTTAACGCCCAATAGCCAGAGGATCAGGGATGTTGCAACCGAAAAAACGGCTAATTGGATGACCAAGCCACGGAAATACCTGGTAAGCACCTCGCTGGATTCGTTTACTGCTGTTTGTACTTTGTGTTCCTGATGGTCGGGTACTACGGCATGCACGATGCCCGTAAAAAGATGGCTGTCTTGCAGGAAGAAGAAGAGTATGAAAGTGACGGAGGCAAAGGTGACCACTACGTTGCCGGCTACGCCGAGAAACTGGCCCAGGAAATCGCCTACCAGCGTGGGCTTGAACCAGTTGAACAAGGCTTCTTGCGTTTTTGTGGCCAAAGATTCGCCCGGTGTGAGCAGACCAACTTGGTGTAGCTGTACGTCGAGGTTGAAAAACATGGGGCGAAGTTTTTCTCCAATCGCTTGATAGTCAACCGTAGATAGGTTTCGAGCCTGCGCCACGATGGTTGGAACGAAAATGAGCAGCAGCCCCGTCAGCAGTGCATAGAAAGTCAGGATGGTGAGCATGGCCGCCGTAGAAGCGCCCATTCGGAAACGCCCGATGCGCAGGTGTTTTCGATAAAAAACCAACAATGGCCTTCCGAGCATGGAGAGCACCCACGCGATGAGGATGTACGCCACGATGTCGGAAAAGTAATAGACAATGGCGGCTAATGCGGCCAAGCCAAGCAGCAAGAAAAAGTTGCGGTTGAGGAAGTTCATTGGATGCTAAACTTAAGGATGCTTATCGTTGATAGGCTTCAAACTGACTTGAACGTTTTTGGCCACGGATGGCACGGATGAGACACCGATTTTCACAGAATGTCTCTGGAAGGAGGAAGATCCGTGAAAATCCGTGCCTCATCCGTGCCATCCGTGGCCAATCAACCTCGCGATCTATTTGTCATCATGTCCCTTTCTCCAATTCGGCAAGCTTCTTCTCCAATTCCAGCACTTTCCGTTGCAAATCAGGCAATTGCTTGAACACCACATGCGATTTGATAAAATCTCGGAAGCCGATAGCTGGGCTGCCAAAAACAGCGGTTCCTGAGGTTTCGATGGTTGCAGCCAAACCACTCTGCGCCTGTATCTGCGTGCCATCAGCAATTTTGATGTGACCTGCAAAACCGGCTTGGCCGCCCACTCGTACATTATCGCCAAGATGGGTGCTGCCTGCCACGCCAACCTGTGCGGCTATCACCGTATTGTGCCCCACTTCCACGTTGTGAGCAATGTGAATGAGGTTGTCGAGTTTCGCCCCAGAGCGTATCACGGTACTGCCCAAACTGGCGCGGTCAATGCAGGTGGATGCTCCGATTTCTACATTGTCTTCCAGTACCACTTTGCCGACTTGCGGGATTTTTGTCCAGGTCAGATCGGGTTGGGGCGCGAATCCAAAGCCGTCTGCTCCGATCACTGCATTGGCGTGGAGGATGCAATTTTTGCCAATTTCGCAATCAAAATGTACCCGGACGCCTGGGTAAAGCGTGCAATTGTCGCCAATTCGGACATTGCGCCCGATAAAGACCTGTGGATATATTTTGCAATTCTTGCCAATCACGGCGCCTTGCTCGATCACTGTAAACACCCCAATTTCGGTGCCTGCGCCTACTTTCGCTTCCGGGTGGATGGATGCTTTTTCAGAAATGGCCGCGCCGTTGGAGTGGTTGGCCTGATCAATGATCTTTAGCAATATAGCGAGAGCGGTACGCACATCCTCGGTGCGCACGAGGGTGGGCTTTATCGGTTTTTCAAGCTGAAACTGGTTGTTTACCAACAGGATAGACGCTTGTGTACTATAGGCGTATTCCTCGTATTTTGGGTTGTCCAAAAACGTAAAGTCGCCCGCCTGGGCGGTTTCTATGGGCGCTCCACGGCTTACGGAGGCATTGGAGTCGCCTACGACCGTGCCGCCGATAAAATGTGCGATTTGTGCGGCAGTCATTGTCATGCCGGATGCAGAATGGGCCAAATGATGAGATAAATACGGGTTGGGGCAGTCGGGCAAAGGTAGGAAAGGAAGTTCTGTTTGGGGGAGAGTAATTTTGCCCTGCGCGGGGCGGAAGGTAGAGTAGGTGTCGAAAATTTAACGTTGTCAAATTCCTGACCCGGAATCCAGTTTTTTGACAAGCCATTCCATCATAAAAAAGTAACATTATAGTCTATTTGGAATATTCACACCCAAATACGCACAATCAGAATCCTGACTTTTAATGTTTTTTGTCCAAGAACTGTATTCTGGATTATGCCTACCTTAATAGCGTCAATTGGCAGGGGCTGTGCACGGCCCAAATAATATTCCCTTTTTATAATCCTTGAAAAGCGGCCATGCGCACTTGTGTGGCCCTTCATTCACAGATCAAAACAATTTCATTCAAGATGAAACATCCAAAGTTTTTATTTTCGCCCCCACGGCCCCACGGCCCCACGGCCCCACGGCCCCACGGCCCCTTTCAAGTAGCTGGCGGCTCCTCAGTCTTTTACTAATGCTAACGTTTGCAATGCAAAAGATGGCCGCGCAATCCCCTTGTGGGATGGGCATCGTGCCAGGTAGCAGTTTTACGGATCTGCCTGCCGGGCTGATCCGCCCATTTTGCA
>JANMME010000786.1:0-3253 GCA_031373015.1 Saprospiraceae bacterium | reverse complement strand
CGCTGGTCCAGCCTTTTTTGCCAAAAGTCTGTTCCTTGGGCGTCAAAATTTTGCGTTCGAAATCGACAATCCATACCAGGCGGGTACCCTTTTCAAGGCTTTCGGCGGTGGCGATCCCTGACATCATGTTCAAGGCTTGTTCCCACGGTTCCACCCGGGGAAGGAGCCCTGCCAAAGCCTTGGTGCCGAGTTCCTCAGATTGCTGTTGGCTTTTTGCAAAAAGCACTTCGTCCTCAGGTTTAAGAAGGACCCGCAATGCCAGCATTTCAGCCGCAAGCCAAGCATAGCCGTTTTTTTCCAGATTTTCATGGAATGCGGCCAGCTTAGCCAGATCGATGAGTTTTTCATCAATCCAGTACAGGCATAAATACTGAAAAAAATACATCAAGGGAAAATCGTAAACGAATTTGGCCTGTACCATCTGGAGTGCCGCTTTCCTGTCGTTTTGTAGAAACAAAATCACAGCTTGCAATTGATCAAATGCCGACACATAATAGCTGCCATGCTTGTACACATGATCAAGTTGGCTTTTAATTTTGGTGTAATTGCCCACAGTCAACGATTCCAGGGCTGCCATAATCTGAAACACGCCTGCCAGGTCACGAAGTTCATTTTTGGAACTGCGCGATTCCCGCCGCAGTTCCTTTCGCGCGTTGGCGAACAATTCTGAACTCGCTTCCGCATCACCGGCAATAAGCTTCAATATTCCGGCAAAGGCATTTTTTTTCTCCGGCGTTATCGTGTCGAAGAGCTCGATCAAATCGTCCCATTCACCGCGGAACAACAACATCTGTCCCATTTGCCAAGCAAGGATTTCGCGTATTGGTTCGGTAAAATCAGGCAACCTTTTCAACACATATTGATCATAAACATCTGCCGGTTCCAGGAAAAAAATTTTTACATTCAGTTTCTCCATCAATAAAAACCCCAGGATATCGGGTGGCAGCATATCCATATAGCCTGGGTTGGGTTCCTTCAACAACCAAAAATCCAGCGTTGATCGCAGGGTATATTCACGGTCCTTTTTATTGACCAGCTCGTTAAAATATTTCTGGAATTCACCAGGCAGATTCAGGTACCTGGCCAGGCGCAGTTCCCTGAAAACGCGATCTGTAGCCGAACCATAGGCATACCACGATATAGGCATCAACTGGCGGATCTTGGCGGCGATAATCGATAAATCCGGATCGGTGGCGAACTGTATGTCGCACAACGCCTGCGCAAACGCCCGGTTGCACCGGAACTGGAGTTCAACAGGGATCAGAAAACCGGCAGAAGTCAGCTTCGACAATATTGTTGTCAGGTCCCGGACATACAAATTCAGCCCCTTGTATTTGAAACCGCAGGAATTGAAAATTTCGACAAACTTTGTTGCGCTCATCGCCTCCCAGGCCGCAGCGGCGATTTTAACGCAATGTTTTTCCGCCTCTTCAAGTTTCCCGTAAGTATCGAATAGCTCGGCAACGCTTCTGGCAGGGGTCGGCGCGGTTTTTTGCGCAGGCTGTGCTACTGCTTTGACATCCTGAGTGGTATGCAAGGTTTTACCGACCCTTGCAAGCCGGGCTTCACGGGCTTTTGCCAATATTTCTGACCTCGACAACCGCTGAATTGGTGGATGAGCTGATGCGTGCCCGCCTGCCTGCGCATTCGCCACTATTTCTGTCATCGATAACGGTCGAAGAGGAGGTACATGTTCCTTAGCTGGCCTTACTGATTTACTTAGCTCCTCCTGGATGGCATACAGCACTGCAACCTGATGTTTGCATATACCAAAATCGTAAGGGCAATCACATTCATGATAGGAGAGCTCATCTTGTTCGAGGCTCAAGGTCACGTCATAATCATACCCGGATGAACCCTCCACGTTGGCGAACCAATCTCCGACCGGTTGTTCGCTGAGGTTCCGTACCATGCCTTTTTTCCAAAGTTTTCTGCCGCGATCGAGTATTTGAGCCGCTATTTTCTTTTCGAAGTTTAGGAGGGTAATTGTCGCCATATATTCCAGGTTTCTTAATGCATTAAGTTTCAGGGCAAATCTAAGGGTTTGCCAAATGCCCATGAAAATATTCCTCTTCGCCTTGGCGAAGTTGGCTGTCAGCTGATTCCGATTCAGCTCCCAATTGATTACCATATCCACAGATGTTTTGAGAACCCCTGCCCCTGCGGCTATTACAACCACCCAGAAAAAGAATGCGTGTGCGGCCCCGGCGTCGTAAAACGGTATGTATCAAAGATTTCCGGGCCACTGCTCGACCGCATTGACCTGCACGTGGAAGTAACACTGGTCAGTTATGATGAACTCACCAACACCGAACGCGCCAAACTCGACAGCACTGCAATAAGAGAGCGGGTGCTAGTCGCTCGAGCCGTACAAGACGAGCGTTTGCATCTTCCACATAAATAATTTCCTGTTGTGAGGTCGTACGCCAGAAGTGGGTCAGCTCCAATGATTTGTGCCACTTCCAAATAACGAACTTCACTGCCTACCTGAAGTGCGAGTGCTTGTAAAAGTTTGACAAGCAGGGACGGCTTTTTAATTTGATCGAGATATTTGAACACGCTCCGGGGAAGCGTTGTCCAGATTATAGACTGGTTTTTTTATTCTCCCGAAGCGCGCCTTTTATGGTGGCCAGGCGAAAACGCCAAACAAAGGCCATAAAACAAAATTTGCTCGTTTATCAATATGGTGATACCTTTGGTAGTATGCTATTGTAACGGTAGTGACAAGATTCAATGAAAGCCGAATCTGCCAAACGAATAATAGTATGGATGCTATAAACTTGCCTCAATTTTCCTTCTATCTTTTAAATCTATTTTCATCATGAAAACAATTTTCCACCTCCGTTTTTTCTGTGCCACTCTATGGATAAGCCTTTTTGTTCCAAATGCCTCTGCCCAGTTTTTTGAAAACACTTTTGGCAACCCTTTGGAGGCAGAGACGACCGTTGACGGCAAGCCTTTGCCAAACGGAAAGTTCATTGTGTTGGGGAACCTTTTTTCAGGTTCTACTGACAAGATACTACTGACCGAACTCGATCCCGCTACGGTGCCTCCGGGCAAGGTTTCTATGTCCGTCAGCTTGAGCGATCCTGCTAATCCCGACGATATTTACACCGCAAGTACCATCGAGATTTGCTATGACAACGACGGAAATTGGGTGGGTTACTACATCCTGGGCAACCGCACTGTACCCTCACTAAGCCCACCCATGAATAATGTTCAGATGTTCCTTCTCCGTACAGACAAACTTGGT
>JANMME010000727.1:0-9683 GCA_031373015.1 Saprospiraceae bacterium | reverse complement strand
GCCAATAAGGTATGAATTTGGCCGCCACATTCGTACCTTATTGGCCGGACGCGGCACTAGTCCCCTCTGCAGATGCTTTTTCAAAAATTAAGGCAAGCCCAATTCCTACCGTATAAGCAGCCAAATCCATCCATGCAAAGGAGGTTCCGATGATAATTCTCGCTGTTTTATTATCCTGAAGGCCAAGTACGCGTTGTTTTTAATATTGCATAAACAAAAGTAAAGCAAAGGTGCGAATCGGGCAAAAATGAAAGAAGGGTGAATAAAATAGCTGAAAAGGCGCTAAATTTACCCTAAATTCTAACATCATGAAGAATATCCGCCCAGCCAGAATATCCGCCGCTATCCCCACCAAAAGCAACATGATCATCTACTTGCTGCTATGCCTAAATGCCACCACCATTTTTGCCACAAATTATCCGGCGCTGCCACAGGTCTATATCGAAACCACCTATGATCCGCCTGTGGGCGGCCAATTGATCTCTGTCAGTACAAGCGCCGCTTTCCAGACTGCTTTGAATACTGCTCACTTGGGCGACATCATCGAATTACAGGCCGGAACCACCTTCACCGGGCCGTTTACCCTACCGAATAAAACGTCCGGAACAGGCTGGATCTATATCAGGTCATCTGCTTATGCCAGCCTTCCAGCACCCTGCGAGCGGGTCAGCCCGGCCGATGCAGCCAATATGCCCAAACTCGTGGTGATCGCGGGAAATGGAGGGGCCATTAATACGGCATCGAACGCCCATCATTACCGATTTGTGGGGATCGAGTTCAAGCCTGTGGCCGGTAATTATGTCTACAACATCGTTTACATCGGCAATGGGGAGACAAGCGCCGCCAAGCAGCCCAACAACCTGGTTTTCGACCGCTGTTACATCCATGGCGACCCGGTGGCTGGAAGCAGGCGAGGTGTTTTGATGAACGGGGCCTATATCTCCGTGATTGATTCATATATTTCTGATTGCAAAGAAGATGGTGCGGACAGTCAGGCCATTGCAGCCTACAGCACCACGGGACCGCTGAAAATCGTTCACAATTATCTGGAAGGGGCCGGAGAAAACGTAATTTTTGGAGGCGCCGATCCAAGCATCCCCAATGCCGTGCCCTCCGATATTGAAATCCGGAACAATCTTTTTTTCAAACCCTTGACCTGGATGAACGAGTTATGGGACATCAAAAACCTACTTGAATTCAAAAACGCACAACGCGTGTTGGTGGAAGGGAATCGCTTTGAGAATTGCTGGCCCAATGCCCAAAGTGGATTTGCTCTGTTGTTGACCCCACGCAATCAGAACAACACTGCGCCATGGTCGGTGGTGCAGGACATCACCATCCGGCTCAATATGTTTGTGAATATCGCACAGGGTATTAACATGTCCGGTTACGATGCTCCGAATATAAGCCAGCGTACATCCAGGATCCTGATCCAAAACAATGTACTAAATGTGAACAATCTTGGCATGGGCGGTGACGGAAGATTATTCCAGGTCCTGAATGGGCCAACCGATGTCATCTTCGACCACAATACCGGTTTTTGCACCAATGCTTATATGGTCTCGGACGGGTCGCCCAAAACTGATTTTTTTGTGTTTAAAAACAATTTGGTTACCCATGCCAATTACGGGTTTATCGGTAGTGGAACGGCTTTTGCCAATACAACACTCGCTATGTATTTTAATCCTAACTGGGAAGTCACCCACAATGCCGACATAGGCGGTTCGGCCACGGGCTATCCTGTTGGCAATTATTTCCCGGCGAATACGATGGCTGTAGGGTTTGTGAATTATGCTGCCGGCGATTATCATCTCAAAACTTCGAGTCCCTACAAAAACCTCGGCACGGATGGGAAAGATTTAGGAGCAGATATAGATTCGATTGCGCTGGCGAGTGTCTATGATTGTAACCCTGCGACACCAGTTGTGGAGCCTGTTAAAGACCAGATTCAACTTGTTTTATTCCCGGTTCCAGCCAGTGCTCAATTGCATGTACAAACAGGGGAAGCCCCAGGAACCGTGACGCAGATCCGTGTGTACAATCTTTTCGGCCGGGAAACCTATTCGATCCAATCAACAGCAAATGAGGAAGTTATAGATGTTTCTAAGATTTCCGAAGGCATCTATTGGTTGGAAGTGCAAACAGGAACGTCAAAGGTGGGAGCCCGAAAATTTGTGGTGCAGCGATGAAATTATTAAGAAACCTGTCACGGCCAGGTCTTTGGGTGGTATTTGGCTTGGGTACTTTATTGATCAATTTTTGGGCGCACCAATTTCCCGAATTCGTTGAGCATTGGTACAGCCGGGGCCTTTTTCAAGGGATTCGCTGCGGTTTTGATTGGACTACCGGGCAATTGCCCTTTCCTTCTTTTTATTTGTTTTGGATCGGAGTGGTTGTGTTTTGGGTCATAGTATTCCTCCGTCGCCCCAAACTGGTGACTTGGAAACCCAAAGTCATTTACTGGTTCAGCCGTTTCTTAGGCTTTGCCGGGCTTCTTGTCGGGCTTTTCTTTTGGCTGTGGGCCTTTAACTACGCCCGCATTCCCTTGGAAACCCAAATGAGGCTGGACGTGCAACCCCTGGATTCCACCATGCTTTGGCAAGAACTGCGATCCGAAACCCGAGCCTTGGACTCCCTGCGCACAGATCTAGTGGGAAACGACACTAATGCCCTGAACGACCAGCGGTTCTGGCCGTCGCAAGCCGAAGATACCATCCGGGAAGCGGTGGAAAAATGGATGGCCAATGAAGGCTTTCCGGTGGGAGGACGGGTTCGGGGGCGTTTTATTTACCCACAGGGTACGCTGTTCAAATTTGGTGCTTCCGGTATTTACTGGCCCTTTATTGGAGAAGGCAATTTGGAAGGCGGCATGCACCCGCTGCGAAAACTGCCTTCCATGGCCCACGAAATGAGCCACGGCTATGGATTCACGGACGAAGGGGTTTGTAATTTCATTGCTTATGTGGCCTGTACACAGCAGTCCAATACCTATATCGCGTATTGCGCCCGATTAGATTATTGGGAAACCGTGGCACAGGCTTGTCTTGAAAGTGATCCAAAACGGTACTTGTCTCAATTTAAGCCCTTCATTCCCAAGGGCATTGTGGCCGATGAACACGCCATTCGGGATCAACACCGCAAGTTCAAAGAAATTGCCCCGGAGGTTCGGTATCAGGTCTATGATTCCTATTTGAAAGCACAGGGCATTGAATCCGGGATGCTGAATTATGAAGGGGTGCTGATGTTGGTGGGGGCCTGGCGGAAAAAACAAGGTTTTTAATTTGAAAACACCACTTTTGCCCAGTAGAAAAGCGATCGTATGGATAATCACGAACAAAAGTCAGGCTGGGAATTGATGAAGGTGATCTTCGCCAGTTCGCTCGGTACCTTGATCGAATGGTACGATTTCTATATTTACGGTGCACTGGCGCCCATCATAGCCGTTCAGTTTTTCCCTTCAGAAAACCCCACAGCGGCTTTTCTGGCGGCTCTGGCCACCTTTGCAGCGGGCTTTGTAGTAAGGCCTTTTGGCGCCCTCGTATTTGGCCGTTTGGGCGATCTGGTGGGGCGCAAATACACTTTCCTTGTCACGCTGCTTTTGATGGGCGTCTCCACGTTTGCCATTGGTTTTGTGCCGACGTACAAGGAAATTGGCTTTGCTGCGCCTTGCATCATCCTGGCTTTGCGCCTTATTCAAGGGCTGGCCTTGGGTGGCGAATACGGCGGCGCAGCGACTTATGTGGCAGAACACGCTCCCTCCAATCGGCGGGGATATTACACTTCGTTTATTCAAACCACCGCAACTTTGGGTTTGTTCCTCTCCTTGGGGGTTATTCTGACGGCTAAAAAAACCTTGGGCGATACCGTGTTCAACGATTGGGGCTGGCGGGTGCCGTTCTGGGCTTCCATCATTTTAGTCCTTGTCTCTGTGTACATTCGATTGAAAATGGCGGAATCTCCCATGTTCTCCAAGATCAAACGGGAAGGCAATATTTCCAAAAACCCCTTGAAAGAATCCTTCACAAAAAAGCCCAATCTGAAACTGGTGCTGCTGGCACTTTTTGGCGCGGTCATGGGGCAAGGTGTGGTGTGGTACACGGGACAGTTTTATGCGCAGACTTTTATCGAGCGGACACTGGGCGTAGAGTTTGAGCAGACACGTTATATCCTGATCATAGCCATTTTGGCGGCCACGCCATTTTTTTTGGTGTTCGGCGCCTTGAGCGACCGCATTGGGCGTAAACCGATCATGTTGGCCGGGATGCTGTTAGCGGTGGTGACGTACCGGCCTATCTATCAAGCCATACACTATGTGGGATCCCCGGTGTTAATAAAAACCGCAAAGCGAGCCGACCCTGTGATTTCTGTTGCGCCCAATGGTGACTCATTGATTGTCAATACGATATGGAAAAATAAAATGGATGGTTCGACCTTTAGGTCAATAGAGAAGCGAACTGTTTTTGCTGACTCCGCCAAAAAGCCGACTACCATTGAGATTCGTACGGTTTGGCTCAATTCAAAGTCGTTTTGGATCATCACTTTCCTGGTTTTCCTCCAAATCCTCTACGTCACAATGGTGTACGGCCCCATTGCGGCGTTTTTGGTGGAGTTGTTCCCTACCCGAATACGCTATACCTCCATGTCATTACCTTACCACATCGGCAACGGCATTTTTGGCGGGCTCACTCCCTTGATTGCCACGCGTTTGTTCGACGTTTCAAAAACAGCAGATAAACCAGCGGGCGATCCGTTTGTCGGCCTGTGGTATCCGATCATCATAGCGGCGGTGTGTTTTGTGATCGGGTTCCTTTATTTGCCGAATAAGCGGGATCCGGAGGTTTCGGATTGAGTTGAAAACATGCAGGATGGATTAAACACATAAGGCACATAAGGCACATAGGCCTGATAATCAATCTTATGTGCCCTTATGTGCCTTATGTGTTTAATTCATCCTTTTAACGCAAACATTTAATAACTTTACAATAACCGCGTTGCGGTGACATTATGGTAAAACAATACGCCGGTATAATCTGGATCGCCCTCGCCGCTTTTGGCGTGTACCTCATGGTCCACCAAGCGACCATAGAATTCGGCAAAAACCCTGCCCTCGACACGCGTATTTTTTGGTACACCATCATTCCGATCTTCACGCCTATCATGTTCGGGCTGGGGCTTTTTGGCTACTATTGCCTGAAAGGAGAGTACGATCAGGCTACAGCTTGACCATAATGGTTTCCACTAATTCGTGGGTCGGGGCAATGAGTTCGATAAGTTCGCCTGTTTCTTCATCCAGGAATTCCTGCTTTTCACCCTCAATTTTCTTGAGCGTCTCCTCGTGCAGTTTAATTCTCCCTTTGAGGAACTCAAACTCATCGTGCAGCCTGCACCAGGTCGGGTCCTTGTCGAATTTGAACACAGAGCGCTGCATATTCGTCACTTTCGCATCGGCGTAATTGAAGGACTTCATCCCCGTCTCTTGCGCCTGCACGAGCGCGGCATCACGCAACTTGTTCATCACGGCTTCAAAATACACTTCATAGCGTTTCATCTCGACGTACACTTTCAACAAGTCATATTGGCCGCTTTCGATGACTTCCTGGGCATCTGTTTCACCCAAAGCGACCAGGTCTTCTTTGCTGATGCCGCGTTCCAAAGAGCCAATTGGCTTTACAAGTCCCATGATGCTGATATTTTTAAATTGAAAATTGCCCCTGAAGAAAAAGAGGATTGAATTTGGAGCAATTATACGGCGAAAGGCCACAACCCGCTATTTTTGGCGCAACGAACATGCCGTATCATACATAACTAAGCAAGTCAAAAGCCTTGCCGAAGTCCAACGTCCAGAGTCCAACGTCCAACATCCGCATACATGACTACGCAAATCAATAGCCTCGCCGAATACCACGAAGTGTACGCCCGCTCCGTCACTGACCCGGAGGGCTTCTGGGCCGAACAGGCCGCCACCTTTCAGTGGAAAAAGCCCTGGAAAAAGGTTGTGAAATGGAACTTCCGTGAACCTAAGGTTCAGTGGTTCGTCGGCGGCAAACTCAATATTACGGAGAATGTGCTGGACCGCCACCTGGCCACCCGTGCCAAACAAACGGCCATTCTTTGGGAACCCAATGACCCCAAAGCCAAGCCGCGTAAAATCAGCTACAAGCAACTGTATCAGCAAGTCTGCCAGTTCGCCAACGCCCTCAAAGCCCAAGGCATCAAAAAAGGCGACCGGGTGTGTATTTACATGCCCATGACCCCCGAGCTGGCAGTTGCGGTGCTGGCCTGTGCCCGCATTGGAGCAATTCACTCGGTGGTATTTGCGGGTTTCTCCGCTATTTCTGTGGCCGACCGTATCAAAGACGCGCAGTGTGTGGCCGTCATTACCAGTGATTACAATGCGCGCGGCGCGAAGAATATTCCTGTAAAAGCCATTGTAGATGAGGCACTTGCGCTGGGTTGCGATTCCGTCAAAACGGTCATTGTCCACAAAAACACGGGCGATCACGTGCATTGGCATAAAGACAAAGACATTTGGTGGCACGATGCCATCGCGGGTAAACGCAAAAGTTGCAAGGCCCAGAAAATGGATTCTGAAGACCCGCTTTTTATCCTGTACACAAGCGGCTCGACCGGCAAACCCAAAGGCGTAGTGCACACCCATGGCGGTTACATGGTGTACACGGAGTACACTTTCCGCAACGTGTTCCAATATCAAGAGCAAGAAATCTTCTGGTGTACCGCCGATGTGGGCTGGATCACAGGTCACTCATATATCATTTATGGCCCACTGCTTGCTGGTGCTACCAGCTTGATGTTCGAGGGTGTGCCAACCTTCCCCGATGCGGGCCGATTCTGGGACGTCATCAAACGCCACAAAGTCAACATATTCTACACGGCGCCAACCGCCATCCGTGCGCTCATGGCGGCTGGAGACAAATGGGTAAAAAATCGCCGAATGCCGTCCCTTCGTGTGCTGGGAACCGTAGGCGAACCTATCAACGAAGAGGCTTGGAACTGGTATAATGAAAAGATCGGAAAAAAACGCTGCCCCATTGTGGATACCTGGTGGCAGACTGAAACAGGGGGGATTTTGATTTCTCCGATTGCGGGTATCACGCCGACCAAGCCATGCTTTGCAACACTGCCATTGCCAGGCGTTCAACTCATACTGGTGGATACAAACGGTAAGGAGTTGAAAGGCAACGATGTAGAAGGCATGCTGTGCATTAAGTACCCCTGGCCCAGTATCCTTCGCACTACTTGGGGCGATCACGAGCGCTGTCGCCAGAATTACTTCGCTGCTTTTAAGAACCTCTATTTCACCGGCGATGGTGTAAAGCGCGACCATGACGGCTACTACCGCATCATTGGCCGGGTAGATGATGTGATCAACGTCTCCGGCCACCGCATCGGCACTGCTGAGGTAGAAGACGCGATCAACAAGCACGAAAACATCGTGGAAAGCGCAGTGGTCGGTTTCCCGCACGACATTAAAGGCCAGGGAATTTACGCTTATGTGATCCCTAAGCACGTCGTGGAGCATACCGAAGATTTCCGCAAAGAAGTGATGGCGGTAGTGACCAAAGAAATCGGCCCGATTGCCAGGCCGGATGTTATCCAGATCGTACCAGGCCTGCCCAAAACCCGTTCCGGGAAAATCATGCGGCGAATCTTGCGGAAGATTGCAGAAGGGGATACCTCTAATTTGGGAGATATTTCGACGCTGTTGAATCCGGAGGTGGTGGAAGAGATAAAGTTGGGGGCGAAGGCGGTGTGAAAAAATATGTCCATCTTTCTTCCAATAAACTTAATTTTGAGCAAATTTTTCAAGCAATGACCATTGAGCGCACACAATCAGAAACTGTGATTCGCATTCCAACGTCTTTGATGGCTTCTTTAGAAGTGCAGGATTTGCTGGACTATCTGTTTTATCGGGAAATCACGGCGAAAAGTAAAGCAACCCAAAAGGATGTGAACAGGTTGGCTAAATCTGTGAAGAAAGGTTGGTGGGAAGCCAACAAAGACCGATTCTTGAAAAATGAAAATCATCATCGTTGATGCGAACATTTTGTTCAGTGGCATACGAAAGAACTTGCTGAATGGCGAGCCCAACTTCGCATTGAACAACCTAAATAGATGAAAAGCACATTTTCAGTCTTCTGTTTTGCAACATTTTTCGGCGTATCATCAGGAATAGCCCAACACCAAGCCTACTTCCCCGACCCCGACACCTCCATCCAGCGCCGTCTCGAAGCCTGGCAGGATCTTAAATTCGGTCTGCTCATGCACTGGGGCGCTTACAGCCAATGGGGCATCGTGGAAAGTTGGAGCATCTGCCCGGAAGACCTTTCCTGGGCCTCGGGTGCTCGGAAACCCGGCGTGGCTGACAACTACGACGATTATCGAAAAGCCTACGAAAACCTTCCCAAAACTTTCAATCCTACAAAATTCAACCCCGAGCGCTGGGCCACAGCAGCAAAAGAAGCCGGCATGAAATACGTCGTGTTCACCACCAAGCACCACGACGGGTTTTGTATGTTCGATTCAAAATACAATGACTACAAAATCACAGGGAGCAACTGTCCTTTCGCCTCCAATCCAAGGAGCAACGTGGCCAAGGAAATTTTCTCCGCCTTCCGAGAAGAAGGATTCTGGACCGGGGCGTATTTCTCCAAACCAGACTGGCATTCAGACGATTATTGGTGGAAGCAATTCCCGCCCAGTGACCGAAATTGCAACTATTCCATCCAAAAATACCCGGAAAAATGGGCCAAATTCAAGGCGTACACCCACGGCCAGATTGATGAACTGATGACCGGTTACGGCAAAATGGACATCCTTTGGCTGGATGGCGGTTGGGTGCGCATCAAAACCGAGGAAGAAATCAAGGGCGAACTCTCCGATGTATATGAGAACAGTCGTTGGGCCCGCAACCCACAAAGCCAGGACATTGACATGGCCGGAATTGTGAAATCTGCCCGCGCCAAACAACCCGGTCTGATCGTCGTAGACCGCGCTGTGCCAGGTGTCTTCCAAAACTATCTCACGCCCGAACAACATATCCCGGAGACAGGCCTGCCTTATCCTTGGGAAACCTGCATGACCATGGCCAGCAGTTGGAGCTATGTGCCCAACGACCAATACAAGCCCACGGATGAGATCATCGAAAAACTGGTGGACATCGTCAGCAAAGGCGGCAATTATCTGCTCAATATCGGTCCAAGCCCGGAAGGGGAATGGCATGATGCCGCCTACGACCGCCTTCATGAAATAGGTAATTGGATGAAAATCAACGGTGAAGCCATATACGCCACCCGGATGTTCAGCAGCTTTGGCGAAGGAGAGCGTATTCGGTTTACCCAATCAAAAGATGGTAAAACCAGGTATGTTTTTCTATTCGATGCCCCGGAAGGCAAGATTTTGCTGACCAAAATGCCGTTTTCGAAGAATACAAAAGTCAGTTTATACGGGAAAGCGGGGAGATTGCCGTGGAGATCTACTGCACAAGGAGTAGAAATTCGATTTCCTAAGGAAGTAGAATCTCTGGGGAAATATGTTTGGGTTTTAAAAGTCACTTGAGGCCTTGCGAGGGGATGGGCCACGGATGACGCGGATGCGAGGGGATGGAACACGGATGACGCGGATGAGACACGGATTTCCAAGGATACGCAATCCCTGTATCCGTG
>JANMME010000698.1:0-8121 GCA_031373015.1 Saprospiraceae bacterium | reverse complement strand
AATTTCAAAAAGTACCCGAATTGCTTGAAAAATTACGCACTAAAAAAGGCGGATACCCCGTCTCCGACATTTACTGCAAAGACCCGAATGCAGACCGCAATCTGTACTTCGTGGACTTGGTACAGCAGGGTGGCGGGGTCTTGGGCGTCGCTTTGGTGGGCTACACCATGGCACTGGAGGCCGCCGGTATCCGCTTTCTGAGCCTCGCAGGCACCTCGGCGGGCGCTATCAATACGATATTGATGGCAGGCTGCGGCAAACCCGTGGAGGAAAAGAGCGGCGTAATTTTGGAGGAGATGTGCAAAATAGAGTTTGCTGAATTTGTTGACCCCGGGTACTGGGTATTACTGCCCATTAAGGGCCTTTTGGGAAAAGGTTTCCTGACCAAACTGATTTCCGGGCTCAGTTTGCTTGCGTTCAACTTTCCAAGCTTGTTTAAAAGAGGCTTGTGTACGGGCAATGCCTTTGAGCAATGGGTACAAAAAGTTTTGAAAAACCGAGATATTGGATCTGTTAGCCAACTCATTCAACGGATGAACGACCTACCCCCAGGGCTGAAAATCAGGCCCCACAAAAATCGAGGGCGAAATGTTCTCAATGGAGAGGTCTATGCTCGTCTGGCAATCGTTTCTGCTGACATTACCACCCAGACCAAGGTAGAATTCCCCCGGATGGCCGAGTTGTATGTACCGACAAAGCCAGGAGTGCCAGTTGTGGAAGGGATGTATGAACACCTGGAATTGTGGCCCAAGGACATGGTGCGGGCATCTATGGCCATTCCAATGTTTTTTAGGCCAAAAGTCTTTACGCCGCCACAAAATGGCGATGCCTCTAAAGAAAAATGGATAAAAATGGCTGAGTTTCATGGTGATATTCCCACCAAGATTCGAATGGTGGACGGGGGTATTATGTCTAATTTCCCCATTGACCTGTTTCACGAAATGGACCGCACCCCTTACCGACCCACCTTTGGTATACGGCTCGGGTTAAGCCGGAATAAACCCTCTGGAATAGGGGGACTTTTGTCGCATGCAGGGGCAATTTTCAACGGTGCCAGAAACTTGCGCGATTTTGAGTTTCTTTTTAAAAACGAAGATTACAAACATCTTGTCCAATATATTGATACGGATAAGTACAATTGGCTTAATTTTTCCATTTCAGAACAAGAGAAAAAAGAACTGTTTGAATTGGGCGTGAAAGCGGCGTATGAGTTCCTGGAAGGAACAAAAAAGGGGGAGGAAACAGTCGCAGGGATAGCCGATAGAAAAGCTTTCAATTGGAAGGAATACCAAGCCATCAGACGCCGCCTACTGTTCTTTTCTTCTTCGGATCGTATTGAGTCGCTTTGGAGCAAAGAAGATGCCATTCGGAAGTTGGGATTGGACGAAGAAACCATTTTAAAATCTATTGACAATAATACCTATCAGGATGGGAAGCGGACGGCGAAGGTGCCGGGTGAAGTGAAAAATTGGTTTTCCGAAAACTTTTTATCTTTTAATAAAAACCTAAAAATCATAAATGGCTACCTCAAAAAATCTGGAACGGTCAAGATACTTTGGGTGGATGATGATCCTGCAAATGATTTTTTTGAACTGAGTGTGATGCGGGCTTTGAAAATTAAATACGTCACAGCCTTGAACAACGATGAAGCCCTTGTCAAACTAAAAGATAATCCTGATATTTTGGCTGTTGTGACAGATTCTTACCGACAAAACAACCTAAATGAAGGGCTGGAGCTATGCAAACGACTCAACGATGAAGGCTATCTGCTTCCCATTCTTTTGCATTCTGTTTCAAAGTCTCATTTGTACATAGACAAAAAGCAACAAAACGCCGCCAAAAAAGCCCTTTTTGTAAATCAGATTCAAAAAAAGTACTCTCCGCTTATTGTAGGCAATTTTATTGATGCCCGAGAACTGGTCATCGCGGTAGTTGAAGCATTGGCCAAGGCAATTTCAAAGAAGCATAAATCGTGACACCCTAAAAACCACTATATCAAGATTCCCCTTTTCCACCCTTTTTATCACTGACCTTATGGCAAAGCAATTGCAACAATCTAACCTTATTTTCGGCCGCGTCACCGATGCCCAAAACCGTGCCTTGGCGAACCTGCTCGTCTATGCCTACGACCGTGATATGCGCAGCGAGGAACTGCTCGGCGAAACCATCACCGACCGCGATGGGAAGTATGAAATCCCTTGGGCCGCTGGCCAGCCCGACACTAAAGGCAAACGAACGGCCGATCTCGTCATCAAAGTCGTCACCCGCGAGCGGAAAACCCAACTTTTTGCCTCCAATATGGACAGCATCCGGTTCAATGCGGGCGCAAGCGAGGAAATCAATGTTGTCATCCGGCAGGATATACAACCCGAAACGGTGGAGTATGATTATATCCTGCAAGAAATCAGTCCTTTGATTGACAAAGTACCGGTGAAGGACTTGCAGGAAAATGAGCAATACCCGGACATTACTTTTTTGTCCAAGGAAACGGAGATTGCTTTTGAAAAAATCGAGCACCTCGTCGTCGCACACCGCTTGCAGGCCGCGTCTGAAATTGATGCTGCTTTTTTTTATGCCTTGCTGCGCAAAAACACGCTGCTCAAAAACGACTGGTCAAAAGCCATCCGCGTCCGGCTGCGCATTGGTTTGGAAACCGACATCCTGCCTTTGTTGTACGATGCCGCTTTGACCGACTCAAAAACCATTCAAGCCGATGTTTCGGCGGCTAAAAAGGAGATGATTGTCTCTGAAAATACAGCCAAACAGGTCAAAAAGCAGATTGATCTACTGCAACGTTTTCTGTCCCCGGCCGAGGCATATTACCAAAACGAATACCCTAAGAGAGTACTGGACACCATCGGCCATTTTGTACAACAGGACAAGATTGGAGAAATGGCGCACATTCTCCAGGAAAACAAAAACGATCTCGCTGCTTTTTTCAAAAAAATCAGCAGCGCCGATTTTTTCAAATCCGACGGCTCGGCCATTGATGCCAAACTGGCCGCGGCCCTCGGTGAGTGGTTTGGGTTCGATGCCCATATCATCGATGGGGTGAAAAACGATAAAAAACTCAAAAAGCCGGAAGATGTCCGTCGGTTGGCTTCATTGAATAAAGCAGATTGGAAAGCCTTGCTGACCAAAACTGCCACTGCTCCTAACCAATCCGGTGGCAAAACTTTGGACAAAAAACTGATTGACATCCACGCCTCGTCGCTGGCGCGGAAGATGGAAAAAGAATTCCCCACGGTGGCTTTTGCTGCGCAGTTGGGCAGGGAAAAAGGGGCAGTGCTGCAAAACCAGTCGGCAATCAAAACCTTTTTTGAAGAAAACGAAGATTTTGACCTCCAGCATTCCAATATTGACCTGTTCCTGAAAAACAAAAAAATGGCAACGCCCCTTGGTCGCCAAAGGCTTGCCGACGGTGAAACTGGCCACGAAGCCATGCGCGAGGAGTTGAAATCGGTGCAGCGGGTGTTCAAATTGGTGCCGCATTACGGCAAAACCAACGCCCTGATGCAGCAGAAAATCCACTCTGCCCAAAGTATTGCAGCTATGGGCGAGGGCCGTTTTGTACGTGAAATCGCCCCTGCTGCGGGCATCTCGAAAACAGAAGCCCGACAGATATTCCAGCGAGCCGAACGAACCAACACCGCCGCGATGCTTATCGTCGGCGAATTGCAGGGCACCATGCGGGCCATGGATGTGGCCGCCCTCGGTCGCCAAAGGCTTGCCGACGGCGACATCGAGACCTCGGCGCTGTCCTCGAAATTGACAAAAGTGGCCGCCGATTTCCCCAACCTAAAAACCCTGTTCAAGCTCACGGACGTGTGCGCCTGCGAGCATTGCCGCTCGGTCTATTCCCCAGCGGCCTATTTGGTGGAAGTTTTGCAGTTTTTGGATAAAAGAAGTGTGCTCAACGCATCAAATTTGAGCGCAAAAGAAGAACTGTTCCTTCGGCGGCCCGATTTGGGCGATATTGATTTGGGCTGCGAGAATGCCAACACGCCCGTGCCGTATATTGATTTGGTGTGCGAATTGATGGAAGCAGAAGTGGCTCCTGACCAGGGCATTGCATTTACGGGGGCACTTTCAGACGGTGCCGACCCGCTGGCGGGCATAATCTCCAACGATTTGTGGGTGGCGCTAAAAAACCAAATGCCGGTGACTACAGATGCGCAAATTTTTAAAACAGAAGTAAAGCCCGGTGCGCCTACCACGTTCCCCCATTATTTGCGGGATAAAAAAGTGGTTTGTAAAATCATCGAAACATTTCCAGGCCATTACCTCGTGTTTCGGCTGCGGCAAACCTTGTCCACCGCCGAAGAATTGGCGGCTGCGCCGGAGTATGTCAACGCCGAAGCCTACAAAATCTTGGCTAATAGGGACACCCTAAACCCTGTTGAATTTGCTTTCAAACTGCCTTTCGACCTCGCCCATACCGAAGCGCGGGCATATTTCGACCGTTTCGGGATTTCGCGGGCGGATTTGATGCGGGATTTTCAACTGTCGGGCACCTCCCCGTTCGATGTAGAAATTGCCGCTGAACGTTTGGGTTTAACAGATGCCGAACGACATTTGATTGTTATGCAAAGAGCAAATTTGACCGGCCAGCAATTGATTTGGAATGCCCCGGCTCAATGGGCCAATCCAACCAATACTGGGATGGACACCGGTACGGTAGTGGATTTTATGATAAGGATTGACCACTTTTTGGACAAAACCGGGCTGAGTTACCGGGAGGCCGATTTGCTGCTGAGCCTGTGGTTGATCAGCACGCTTTTTATCAAACACGACGACCTGACCTGCGATACCGCCCAAAAGGGAATCGCCAATTTGGACGTGACCGCGCTGGACAAAATCCACCGCTTCTTGCGCTTGCAAAAGAAGACGGGCTGGAAATTGGAGACCTTGAACGAAATCATCATGCAGGGCCGATTGGGCGGTTCGGTTTTGGATGATGCTTGCCTTGTCCATGCGGCCAACTTGCTCCACATTTCGGAGAAGACAAGCATCCCGGTGGATGAACTGATTGGTTTTTATGGAGAAATACCGCTCGATGAGCGGCCTTCGTCCGACAAAAAACCGCTGTATCACCAAATCTTTCTCAACAAGGCCAAAAACGGTTTCGTGGACGAGCGGCTTTTGCCCGCAAACATTCAGCTCGGCCCTTGGCCCCTCGCCCCCTTGCTGACAACGCTTTCGGCCTGTTTGCAAACCACCGAAACGGAGTTGGCAAAACTGCTGCCCTTCACGCCTTCGGGGGGGACCTTGGTTTATGACGACCTGAGTTTTCTATTTGGCGCATCGCGCCTGATGCGCAAATTGAAACTGAAAGCCGACGAGTTCATCGCGTTGCGACAACTCACGGGCATTGATTTTCAAAACTCTCCGGCAGACACCCTGACATTTATAGAGGCATCGGAGGCGGCAAAAAAATTGCCCCTGAAATTGGCCGATATCCGGTTCATGCTTTGGCACGAGGCCGCGAATTTGAACAACCGGGAAATGAAGGACGCGACCGTAAAAGCCGCACTGGAAAAATTGCAGGCGGAGTATCGGAAGGCTTTTGAGGCGACAAAATCACCTTTTGACCCAATTTCACCGGCAGAGGAACAGAAAGTAGCCCTGCAAATGCAACTCTCTAAATTGGAAGGCGTGGGAGAGGAGGACGTGAAAATCATGGTCGGTTTTGTGGATGCCGACTGGAAATTCAAGTACACAGATGCTGACGGCGTTCAAATCACCAGTACCAACCGGGGCAATGCAACCACTTATTTGGATTTCAAATTGGGCGGTTTGTTTGATATCCTGCCCATTAGCAACCGTTTCAACGCTTTAAATGCGGCTGTCGCCGTTGCCGCGAACAACCAAGCCCTGTACGATGCGGCTTTGCTGGCGGTGAAAAATGCAGAAATTGCACATTCTGTTGCCCCCGATGCTAACACATTGGGAACATTGACCGCTGCACAGGCAACAGCGGACCTCAGATGGGATGCCTTGAAGATCGCCAATGACAGTTTGGAATTCCGTCGAATAACCCTGCTTCGGTTCTTTTTTGACCAAATCGCCACTTTTCAATTTAAAACCGCGAAAACTGTTGCGCTCGAACAAAGCCTCGCCGCCACCTTCAAGGCCGCCCCGGATTTGGTCAAAACCGTTTTGCAACAAGCAAAACTGAAACAGGGAACGGGCAGCCTGCTGCTCGATTTGCTACTGTCAGATGCTCTGACCGTCGGGGCGACGCTGCCCGATGTCACCGAAACAAACTTCCCCAACCAATTTCAATCGCTGCGGCTATTGCACAAAATGCTGCCGTTCATCACGGCCTTCAAATTGGAAAACACGGCGGTGGACTGGTTTCTCAAAAATAATCCCGCGCTCGGCTGGTTTCTGTGGGACGAAATCCCCTACCAAGCCGGGCATTCCACGGTGGCCTACGACCGTTTTTTGGCCTTCGCCCAAATGCTCGCGCGGAGCCAGTCGCTCACGCCCGTCGTCAACCCAGCCGATGCGGCCGCCCCGGTCTCCTTTTTTTCCACATTGGAAACCTTGTTGAGCGGCCCGCCCGCCGCCTTTTTGGAAAACCTCGCCCTGCTGTTCGGCAATGAACTGGCCGACGTGGTTGCGGTGGACGCGCACTTGGGCTTGGGCGGAATCTTGGGCAGTTACACGGTGGCCGACAACTGGCAAAAACTCGAAACCTGCCTCGAAGACCTCCAACAATTGGGCAGCACCGTCGCACAGGTATTAGATTTCATCAAACCGATTTTGACAAATGCGGAGGTCCAAATCCTCCGGACGGCTTTAAAATCCCGCTACGACGAAGACAGCTGGCTCGGCACCTTGAAAGAAATCACAGATGCCATTCGCCCGCAAAAACGCAATGCATTGGTGGCTTATTTGCTGGCAAAAAATCCTGATTTTAAAAGTGAAAACGACCTGTACGACCACTTTTTGGTGGATGTCGAGATGGAGGCTTGCATGCCGTCGTCGAGGATTGTGCAGGCGCACGGCACGGTGCAGTTGTTTGTCCAACGTTGTTTGATGGGCCTCGAACCTGGGGCAGTGGCAGATGTCGAAACCGACAATGGTTGGGAGCAGTGGAAATGGATGAAAAATTACAGGGTTTGGGAAGCCAATCGCAAGGTGTTTTTGTATCCCGAGAATTGGATAGAGGCAGAACTGCGCGACGACAAATCATTCCTTTTCACCGAACTCGAAAACGAAATCCAACAAAACGAACTGACCAATTTCACTGCGGAGGAAGCCTTGATAAAGTACATGGAAAAATTGGACGGCATCGCTTTTCTGGAAGTCATGGCGACCTGGTACGAGTCGGAAATCAAAACGATGCATGTTTTTGCCCGCACGAAAGGTGGCGACCCAGATATATACTATTACCGCCGGTTTGAACAGGAGCGATACTGGACACCTTGGGAAAAAGTGGAATTGGACATCACGGGCGACCACCTGCTGGCTTTTGTTCGGAACCATCGCTTGACTTTGGCCTGGCCGGTTTTTAGTGAAGAAGCGGACGCCAAGCAAAAGGCAAAAGTCCCCTCTTCGGACGATCAGGGCAAGGAAGTAGATTCGGAAAAACCCAAACGCAGACTCAAAATCCAATTGGCGATGAGCGAGTTTGCCAACAAGAAATGGCAGCCGAAAAAAATATCAAAAGATGGGATTCTGACCCCGCTCGTTTTCCCCGTCATTGCAGATTCTTCCCTGGTTGATTTTTCTAAACTCGAAGAATTGCTCCGGCGTGACAAATACAACCTGATGTATGTGGAAGCTGCGGAGCAGGTTTGGCTGTTTTATACCGATATGCCCCGAGGGGAGGAAGAGCATACGGTCAGCGGTATTTTCAATCTCACAGGCTGCAAAGGCTACCCGGAATTGTATATGAAAGAAATTCCGGCTTTGCCTGATTTCCTACCCGATTTTAAAGACACGCGGTTATCATCTCAACGGTACAACGAGCGCAACATTGACCAAACAGACGAGCTCGCGGTGCGGAACGGCGTGTCGTATTTAGGTTATACAGATGTCTTGTACGCCACGCCAGGCACGTTTCGGCTGTCGTATCCGCATCAATTTACGATCATTGACTTGGTTTCATTC
>JANMME010000653.1:0-8942 GCA_031373015.1 Saprospiraceae bacterium | reverse complement strand
ACGTCGAACAACCTGAGCCCAATGGCCTCGCCCAAGCCTTTGTATTGGGGGCACCGTTTATCGGTAGCGACTCGGCTTCTTTGATTCTGGGCGACAATATTTTTTACGGAGCTGGTTTGGGCGAAGTGCTGCGCTCTTGCTCTGAACCCTCGGGCGGTATCATTTTCGCCTATCAAGTGGCCGACCCAGAACGTTATGGCGTCGTAGAATTTGATAAAAACCTCAAAGCCATCAGCATTGAGGAAAAACCTAAACAGCCCAAAAGCCATTTCGCCGTACCAGGGCTTTATTTTTACAATAACGACGTAGTGGAAATTGCCCGAAACTTAAAGCCCAGCCCCAGAGGAGAATACGAAATCACCGATGTAAACCGCTATTATCTCGAACAAGGCCGGCTGGAAGTGCGCGTCATGGGACGCGGCTATGCCTGGCTAGACACTGGCACCCACGAATCATTGATGCAAGCTGGACAATTTGTGCAAGCCATCGAAGACCGGCAGGGATTAAAGATTGGTTGCATCGAAGAGATCGCGTGGGAAATGGGCTTCATTGACGACGAAGGGCTGGAAAGCCTTGGCCACAAGTATTTGAAAAGCGGGTATGGGGAGTATTTGCTGAGATTGTTGAGATAGTTGAGAAGTATAGACGGTTGAGCTTGTTGCGGGGGCAGAAATAGCGAAAGAATCCTTTTGGGTGTAGGAAAGTTGAAAGTTCAGTTCCGCATCCCTTCAATACCCCTTCAATACCCCTTCAATATCCGGTCAATGACAAGAACCTCAGCATCGTTTTTGATGTACGGGGGAATTTGAGTCTCGCTTCGACCTTTGAAAACGGCAAATTTTAGCCCGCGCTGTTTCAGTTCACGGTAGGTTTTCTCATCTGGAAAGCCATCATAAACGTTCCGATTGCTATAAAACAGCGCATCAATTTCTTCCCATTCATAGCCATTAAGCACCACATAGCCTTCAGGCACGAGTTGGTCCAGCTCTTTGTAAATCTGGACGTTGTCATGTTTGATCTGAAATTGGGATGCGGGCACGACAGGAGTGTTTTCGCGCAAAACATGGTGGGTGTATAACAAATTAGGGCGCAAAGAGGCGACAACCAAGGCATACAGGACCAGCAGCGTAGGTATCCATGAGCGGCGGATAGTGCCCAAACTGCTCAAGAATTTTTGTACAAAAACACCCATTGCCACATAAACCAGCGGGGCTATGCAAAAGGTGTACGCATTCATTTTTGTCTTGGCCACAAACGAAAAAAAGAAATAGGGCAGTAAAACCATCACGCCGAACGGCAAGACCAGGCGATGCGGAGGAAATGGTCGCCCCCAAAAAACGGCTACAAGTCCAAGCGGTACCGCGAGCCAAAGTTTAGGGCTGAAATGATCGTCCAGAAGTTCAAAATAAAAGTCCCAGGGCCCTTTGTGCCCTTCCATTACCTTCCAAATATGTTTGAAATTGTAGTCCATCTCAAAGGCATATTCTTTAGGAAAGGCCCAATAAGCATAAATCTGCCAGGGCAATACTACCAGCAAGCTGATTCCCAACGCCCATAATATAAAGCGATAGTTGCGTAGATGCTTCCAATCATTCGAAGCCAGTAGCCATACCAGCCAAGCTCCGAATACCAGTCCCCCAGTAAGCCATTTGCATAAAATAGCACAGCCCGAAAAAAGCCCCACCAACAGAGCCCAGCGCAAGGATAGTTTTTCGGAGACCGCATGTTCAAAAAACGCCCATGCGCTACAGCCGACATAAAAAGAAAACGCCACATCATTGTGATCCATGCCAAAAGTGCCGGCGGTAAGTTCTATTTGGAAAAAAGCAAAAGACCAAAGGAGTGCCGCATAATACCCCGTTTCCTTGGTGAATAAAATAGCCCCCATCCGATAAATCGGGAATACCATCAGCGCACTCATGAGGACACTTGGTAGGCGCAAGGCCCACTCATGTAAGCCAAACAACTTCATGCTCAAAGCCATTTGCCAAAGGAACAGGGGCTGCTTGTGCAGCCAAATGTGGCAATGTGCCCAGTCCTTGTCAAAATTTGGCAAGTCCAGTGTAGCACGAAGCATAGGCTTGAAAGGGTGCAGCATCATGTTTTTTGCTACCAACGCATGAAAGCGTTCATCCCAGCCATGCAAGAATGTATCGAGCGAGCAGATGCAAAAGCGCAGTAGAAAAGCTGCCACAAAAAGTGAAAACAGCGAGAGCGACCTGCGACCTTGTTGCCAAAACACAAAACTTAGCAGCGCGGCGACTACAGTCCCACTGGAAAGATATTGCCATGAATTCATGGCGGAAAAGTAGGATAAAAACCTAGCCAGTCAGGAATGCTCCTCCATAAATTGATTTTTCTTTCCTTATTTTGCCCCCAAAAAACATGGCTGCGCTCCTCCGATTGCTTATTGCCGCCTTAATGGCCGGGCTGTTTATTACTGGGATTTTTTATTTTGTTGCCAGTGTATTGGGCAACATCGCTTTCGGCCCCGAATCGCGGGCCTGGAAAGAATTGCTCGCCAAACTTCGTGAGCGTTTGAAAAAACGACGTGCTACTGGGCTGCCTGACCCGCTTACGCCTTGTAATACTGAAACCCTTTCCCAGCTTTCGCTGAAACCTAAAATTCTAAAAAAAGCGGGCTGGCGTGACCCCGTGTTTGAAGGGGTTTTCAGCACCATTTACCAAGAGCCTGTTGTGATCTTTGCCGGACAAAAAAGCGGCAAAACAGGCGTCGTCTTAGCGCAGACGAGCGACAAAGAATTCGTTTTCAGGCAAAAAGGAAAAGAAACAGAGATCTGGCAGGATGGTCAGCCCTACGCTGTTTATGTGGATGGCGCCTTGCTCTCCGCTGGAAAACAGAGTCGCTTGTTGGCGAAACTGGAGCAAGATGCAGAACTCAAGCAATGGCCCGTGCTGCTCGGCAAGGGCGAGGCCGCCATGCTCACCAATGCTGATCGTGCGGTATCTCCGATTCCACGTGCGCTTTCATTGCTCCGAAGCCTCGAGCCAGAAGAAGAGCAAGCGCTCCTGGTGTTGGCAGTGATGCAGGGTTTGGCACGCTGATATCAGGTTATGGACATTTTTCACGCAGATGTCCCGTAGTATGCGCTGAAACTACTTCCCTATACTGCAAGTTTTGCAAATAAAAACCAATTTAGTGTCTAAATTTGCCCAAGCTAAAGGCTGTAAAACGTTGCTTTTAAACGCGTTACTGATTTAGTACAAACGTGATCCGAACCTGAAGGCTTGCTGTGGCATCAATTTTGACTAGTGGCTTGGGCACTAGTGCCGCGTCCGAAGAATCCATTGGAGCAATTCCCCCTCACACCGAAGATTGCTCTCTACCCACTTATCCAATTTACTCGCTTGATAACTAATGACTCAAGCCCTTGCCGGGTTTGTGTTGAGGTTCTATTTTCCAATTGTTTCACTCACATTTAAAATTTTAATCAATGACATTTGATCTCTTTACCCCCTTTCAGTCCTTCCCTCAGAAGCGTCCAAAACTAGGCGCCCGGATCCGCCTGTTATTTGCCGCGCTAGTTTTCCTGAGCATGGCAAACACGGCTTGGGCAAGTCCCCTCACTCCTTTTCCGGGCGACTCCACATTTTCCGCCTCCATTTGTGCCAATGAGACCTATCTCTTTGATGGGCTATTGCTCAACGCACCGGGCACCTACACAGCCCATTATGTGGCTTCCGATGGATCGGACTCGACAGTAACGCTCATTTTAGAAGTGCTTCCGCTATTGGAGGAAACTGTAACAGCCTCCATTTGTCAAGGCGAATTCTACGAATTTAATGGAATACCGTACGCAATGGCTGGTACTTATTCAGCAATATTACCCGGCTCAAACGGCTGTGATTCTATCGCTATCTTGAAACTTACGGTATTCCCGACGGTGATCACCAAACTGAATGTGGGTATTTGTGCAGGCACGGGCTATATTTTTCAGGGAGACACACTCACTGAGGCTGGGGCCTATTCGGTCATTTTGAGTTCGGTGCATGGCTGCGATTCGATCGTGCAACTCCAACTGAATGTGGTGTCCTTTTTTGAAATCCCGCTCAAGGCTTCGATTTGCAACGGAAAAACATACGCATTTGCAGGCCAGTTGCTAACAGATGCAGGAGTGTACACAGACTCGCTCACGGCCATCGGCGGTTGCGATTCGATCGTGACGCTCACGCTGAAAATATTGCCTGTTCCGAACACGCATTTCAACGCAGGAATTTGTGACGGCTCTTTGTATGTTTTCCAAGGCGACACGCTTTCCGCAAGCGGCACATACGTTTATACTTACACGGCGGCAAATGGCTGTGACTCGCTGGTGACCCTTGACCTAGAAGTAGTTGAATTCTTCGAAACGAGTGCTGAAGCTACCATCTGCGACGGCGAGACATACAATTTTGGATCACTGCAACTCACCGACGAAGGGATTTACAACAATACGTTCACCGCTATTGGCGGTTGCGACTCTACTGTGACGCTGACACTAACCGTGCTGCCGACGCAAACAAGCGCTTTTGAAGCTACCATTTGCGAAGGAGAATCTTATGTTTACCATGGCACCCCGCTCACCGACCCAGGCTTGTATTCATTTGTACTGACAGGCGCAAACGGTTGTGACTCTACGGTAATGCTTACCCTGAATGTGTTGCCTGTGCCCAATACGGTGATCGAAGCCAGCATTTGCGCCGGCGGCAGTTATGATTTCAACGGCGAGATATTGAGTGATGAAGGTATTTACGAACAGGTTAACACGGCTGCAAGCGGCTGCGATTCTATTGTTTCGCTTATTTTGACCGTGCTTCCGGTTTCGGCCAGTCAGTTTGCAATTACCCTTTGTAACGGTGAAATCTATAATTTTAATGGCGAAATCCTGAGCGAATCAGGCACCTATAGTCAAGTTCTGACGGCTGCCAATGGCTGCGACAGTACGGTTACGTTGAACCTGAACGTGCTTCCCTTGCTCGAATCTACTTTGAACGTTGCGATCTGTACTGGAGAATCTTACGAATTTGATGGTGTGTTGATCTCTGACGCGGGCACCTATACCGCCACCTTTGCTGGCACAAATGCTTGCGACAGCACGGTAACACTACATTTGGAAGTTTTGCCTACCCAAAGTTCCAGTTTGGAAGCCTCGATTTGCGACGGCACTTCATACA
This sequence comes from Saprospiraceae bacterium, assembly GCA_031373015.1. GTDB lineage: Bacteria > Bacteroidota > Bacteroidia > Chitinophagales > Saprospiraceae > M3007. Next base: position 3,767 of record JANMME010000653.1, on the reverse strand, counting down.
CATTCAATGGACAAGCGCTTACCGATGCAGGCACTTATACGGCTGTATTGACAGGTGTTAATGGTTGCGATAGCACCGTTACTTTGGTTTTGACGGTAGTGCCTACGCAAACAACCAATATCGCTGCGACGATTTGCGAAGGTGAAAGCTATCCTTATTTCGGATTGAGCCTTACCCAGGAAGGCCTCTATGAGTACATATTCCAAGGTGAAAATGGTTGCGACTCAACGGTGTTCATTCAGCTTACGGTGTTGCCGGTGTCGCATACACTGCTTGTTGAGAGCATCTGCGACGGCGATGGGTATGATTACAATGGTGAAATACTCACCCAGGCCGGAGATTATGTTTTTGTGTATGATGCCTTCAATGGTTGTGATTCTATCGTAACGCTCCATCTGACGGTATTGCCCTTGGCAAGCACCAACCTTATAGTGACACTTTGCGCTGGCCTCTCATATCAATTTGATGGCCAATCGCTCACCGATTCGGGTACTTACACATCAGTAGATTTGGGTGCAAACGGCTGTGACAGCACGACAACACTCGAATTGACTTTTGTGACGGAATTCGTGACCAACCTCGAAGCCACCATTTGTGCAGGCGAGGTGTATGATTTCAATGGTCAAATACTAAATGCAGAGGGTGTTTACGGCGACACGCTTACAGCTATAGGCGGTTGTGATTCGCTGCTGACCCTTATTTTGGCGGTACTTCCGCTCAGCGAAAGCACCACCAACGCCAGCATCTGCGCAGGTGAAACCTATTCGTTTAACGGAGATTTGCTAACAGATTCAGGTACTTACACGACTACGCTTACAGGTTTGAACGGTTGCGATTCTACGGCTGTGCTCAACCTTGCTGTATTGCCCGTCCAAAGCACTTCTTTGGATGTAACCACATGTGCCAATCAACCCTATTCTTTCAACGGTCTTTCGCTGGGCCAATCGGGTAATTACGCCGCCGTCCTGACTGCCACGAACGGTTGCGACAGCACCGTATTGCTTCATTTGACCGTGCTGCCCATCGTGGCAACTTCGAGCAGTGCGAGCATTTGCGCAGGTGAAACATACCCTTTTAATGGCGGCCTGCTGACCCAAACAGGAACTTATACAGCCACCTACACGGCGGTGAATGGCTGCGATTCCATCGTGACGCTTCAATTGACCGTGCTGCCCGTGGCTCAAAGCGGCTTAGCTGCAGTTGTGTGCGAAGGTCAGGCTTTCGAATACCATGGCGAATTGCTGACACAGAGCGGGGTTTATACTTTTGTCCTAACTGGCCAGGGAATCAATGGATGTGACTCGGTGGTGATGGTTTTCCTTACGATCTTCCCGATCATACCGACTACCAATACCTCGGCAACGGTCTGTGCAGGCGAAACGTATCTTTTTGATGGTCAGACGCTTAGCGCGAGCGGCACTTACACGGCAGACCTTGCTTCGGCTACGGGCTGTGACTCTACGGTGGTGCTTCACCTCACGGTGCTGCCGCCCAACTCATTTACTTTTAACAGGAGTATCTGTGATGGCGATTCAATTTTGTTCCAAGGCCTGTTGGTTTCGGATGCTGGCACTTATACTGTAGTGCACAGCGATATAAACGGCTGTGACTCTACACTTACCTTGATTCTGGCAGTTAATGTGGTGAACACAACTGTTACGCTACAGGGCGGCACCTTGACAGCATCGGCCACCAACGCACAATTCCAATGGTTCAACTGCACTACCAACCAGCCGATTCCAGGTGCTACCGGCAGCAGTTTCACTCCAACGGTCACGGGCCAATATGCCGTGCATATCACGGATGCTAACGGTTGTTCAGGTCGGTCTGATTGCCAATTGGTGCAGGTCGTTGCTGTTGTAGAGCCTTTGAGCCAGGCCGATTGGCGCCTCCAACCCAACCCGGCTAGCCAATTGGCTTCAATCATACTGAACGAAGCCACGGAAGGCGAACTGCAAGTCGAGGTGTATGATTCGGCGGGTCGTTTGCTGCGTCAATTGAACGTGGCTTCGGGTACTCGGCAGGTAGGGATCGAACTGGCTGATTTCCCAGACGGGATGTTGCTTGTGCGCTTGGTAAGCGAATGGGGCGCCTCGTCGAAGATGTTGATGAAGGCAGGGCGGTAAGAACATGTTTTCTAATTGGTTTATTAATGCAAGAGCCACTTCATTACGAAGTGGCTCTTGTTTTTGCTATTATTAATCAAATCATTGGTTATCATTGAACAAAGCGCAGCGTTACCTTTTCAGGAACGTTCAACAACCATTAGTTCACCAAAATCGAAATACAATGAATACCAATTTTTATGTGCTGCTTTTGGCCAATACGCTTTTTGCCCTAGGGTGCGCCACTACGCCCATGCCCATGCCAACTATTCCTCAGCAGGGGAATGAAGCGGTTGGCTCTTTTTCTGCGGGCACAAACGGATTGAACCTTAACCTCGGTTATGTGACGAAAAAAAAGATGGTCTTCAATCTTTCTTTGCAAACGCAATTTCTTTCTGCAAGGTCAAATATCTATGATATCGGCTTGGGAGCTATTAGCAACCAAAACAGATTATTGGCAATGATCACCTTTGGCTATGGACGGCACGATGTGTATCCTATTTCTATGGGTTCATATCAGGCAGTTAATAGGACTTTGGTTGATGCGTTTCGCATTAGTGCTTATTTGAACTATCGAGTGGTTCGCAACGTGTTTTTTGTAACAAGATTTTCCCATTATTGGGGCGATGGCGAGCATTTTCGCAACGGCTCTATCTATTATCCTCATTATGGCTCAAGAGAAAAGTTTCAGAGTTTTGCGTTTGAACCAGCACTATTTTACCAGTTCGGAAAATCTAAACACATGCTTTTCGGCATGGGCGGGCATTTGGTAAAGGAAGCGATGGAACTTCAAACGGATAAATATTTTAACCCATGGCCCCTCTGGCTTGGGTTCGGCTACCAGTTTGGAAAAAAATTTTAAAATTACCCTCCACCCGCCCAACCTCCACGCCCTCCCCTGCGTGTAGCCTTCCGAACACAAACAAATAAACACTCGTACCTTCCGCCGGGGGGGCAAAAGAGGCCTCTGGCGGAAACTTTTAAACCGGAAAATTTTAAACCGGAAAATTTAGAACCGCAAAACCAGGCACCCCAACGGCCAAAACGTAAAATTCAACGTGTAAAACGATTTTGAATCTCGACCCGCAACTTCTATTGGCTGCCCAGAAAGGCGACAGAAAAGCACAGTCAGCGCTGTACCGCTCGTGCTTTCCGGTGCTGATGGCGGTGTGTATGCGCTACCGGCGCGACAAACAGGATGCGGTGTCGGCCCTGAACAATGGTTTTTTGAAAATCATCCAAAACCTCGACCGGTACAAGCGCGACGAAGTGCCTTTCGAGGCTTGGATTCGGCGCATTATGATCAATACGGTCATTGATGAATACCGACGTGAAAAGAAATGGCGCGAACTGACGGTTTTCGCCGAGGATATTGAACGCGTTTTCCCCGATGAACCTATTGATTGGAACGAAGCCGATCAACGCCTGGATGTTCAGCACCTTGAAGCCTTGTTGCGGCGACTTCCACCCATGACCCAAAAGGTGTTCAACCTCTTTGCCATAGATGGATTTAGTCATCACGAAATCAGCGAAATGCTCAGCATGAGCGAAGGAACCTCCAAATGGCATCTTTCGACTGCCCGCCAAAAACTACGCGAGCAACTGGAACGGCTTGGTTACGGCAACGTCGTAGCCGCCCGCCCGGGTCGCTCGGCTTAAAAG
>JANMME010000648.1:0-4971 GCA_031373015.1 Saprospiraceae bacterium | reverse complement strand
TGTTCCGGCCTCTACCCACTCTGTTTCGCGCACATAGCGGGTCATCCGAGAAGCACGAGCTTTGGTAAAGCTCACCCGATAGATAAGGTATCGTTTCCATTAAGCCCCTAAAACCGATGCCTTCTGTCCAATCTAATACTGTCGGCGGTTCCCACCAGACCGTGTCAATCGGTGTGCTCAGACGCACATATTTTCTACCCTCAAAGTCGGCACCTGTTTGGGTGACGGTCAGTGGGTATTCGCCATAATGAATGGTATCCCCCAATTGCAAGGTAAAATCATACAACAGCGTGTCACCCATCGGGCGATAATAATGGTCAAATGGCGGTCGGCCGAAAGTAGTGAAAAACACCTTGCCATTTTCCTCGCGTACCCCGCCGAACAGCCGTTTCTGCTGATATCCAGGATTGAAAGGGCCACTACTTGTGCATATACAAGTACAAAGCCACTCGGTGTATGCCTTCGAGTAATGCTTCCCATTGAACACAGTATCGCCATCAACAAAGTTTCGATAAACATCGAATTCATCGTTTGGGCCGAGGACAGGATGTCGCGTGGTAAATTGCCATTCGGCATTTTCTTTGGGAAATGGAAAGTTGCCCTGGGCGCTTAATACAAAGGGGGCCAGCAGGATAAAAAACAAGGTGTGGGAGAGATGTTTATTCTTCATAATAAGAAAATTTAAGGATTATTTTGTGTGGTGTATGGCATAGGAAATCCATATTTCGATACAAATTTATGATACTCATAAAGCAAAAAATCGCAAATAGCGCCTTTTGCCCAATTTGATCCAATTTGACTATTGCATACTCCTGGTTTAAGGTGCCACCTAGGGATCAGATAAATGGTTTCTCGCAGATGTTAGGCTATCCAACACCTTTTCTACCTTCACCGCCGCAAATCTCTTTTCACATGATAAAATTGACCCGGCCTGTCCTTGCATTTTGCCTCTTGCATGTAGCCGTTTTAGGTTTCGCCCAACAGACCTTCCCAACCCCTGCCCCTTCCGATGAGCGCACGGGTTTACATGCCTTCACCAACGCCACCATTTACATTGATTACAAGACCCGCGTGGAAGGCGCCACGCTGCTCATCCGCGACGGCAAGGTGGTCGCCGCCGGGCTCAATGTGGTCGTCCCGAAAGACGCGGCCACGCACGACTGCACGGGCAAAACCATTTACCCTTCGTTTATTGATCTTTACGCCACAGATTACGGGCTCACTGTACCGCCACGGGGCGAGCGAGGCTTTGACCGGCCCGCACAACCCTTGTCCAACAAAAAAGGCGCCTACAGCTGGAACCAGGCCCTCCACCCCGAATACAGCGCGGCTGCCGAGTTCTCCAACGACCCAAAAGCCGCCGAAGAATATCGCAAACTCGGCTTTGGCGCCCTGCTCACCCACCGGGCTGATGGCATTTCTCGCGGCACGGGCGCCCTCGTAATGCCCGGCGATTTGCGCGAGCACGAATTGATATTAACCGAAAAAGCCAGCCACCACCTCGCGTTCAACAAAGGAACCAGCACCCAGAATTACCCTTCCTCCCTCATGGGGATCATCGCCCTGCTGCGCCAAACGTACTTGGACGGACAGTGGTACAAAACGGAAGGCTACAAAGAAGAAGAAAACCTTTCCCTCGATGCCTGGAATGCGGTGCTGGGATTGCCCCAAATATTTGAAGCGGGCGAAAAACTTGACGTGCTGCGCATCGCTCGGCTCGGACAAGAATTTGGCACCAAATACATCGTCAAATCTGCGGGCGACGACTATCAACGTCTTAGCGAAATCGTTCTGACGGGCTATTCCTTCATCGTGCCGCTCAATTTCCCGGAAGGATACGATGTCCGCGATCCTTACGACGCGATCAACACCCCGCTCAAAGACCTCAAACACTGGGAACTCGCTCCTGCCAACCCAGGGCGTTTGCAAGCCTCTGGCGTTCCTTTTTGCCTGACTACCAGTGGTTTAAAAGACAAATCCAAATTTTGGGAAAACCTGCGCAAGGCCATCGAATACGGTCTTGATGAGGAAACCGCCTTAAAATCTTTGACTTACAACCCAGCCAGTTTCGTGAATGCATACTCCCAAGTTGGAAGCTTGGAAGTAGGCAAAACCGCCAATTTCATCATCACCAACGGCAGCATATTCAAAGCAGAAACCAAGATCCAACAAAACTGGGTGAAAGGCCGTGGCTTCGATGTTGCGGTGGATAAATCGTTCCCGAAAAGCAGCATGGGCAATTATGACCTGAAAGTTGGAAATGATTCTTATACATTGATTATCAAGGGAAAACCTGAATCGCCCGAAGCCCAAATCCTGAAAGCCGACAGTTCAAAAGTCAAAGCCACTTTCAGCTACAACCCAAACGGTTTGGTGTCGCTATCCTTCCAACCAGACACTTTGAAAAAAGCATTTGTGGGGCTTTCCGGTACCGTCGGCGGCAGCGGCTGGACAGGCAGTGGCACACTTCAAGACGGGGCTTGGGTATCCTGGTCGGCCACGCTGGTAAAAGCTGCAGAACCAGACAAGCCCACGAAACAAAACCCGATCCCGCCCCCTCCCACGCTGGGCGACGTGACGTATCCATTCACCGCTTTCGGCTGGAAAGAAAAACCCCGCCCACAAACGGTTTTGATTCAAAACACCACCGTTTGGACCGGCGAAAGGGAAGGCATCCTGACCAACACGGACGTGCTCATCACGAACGGAAAAATCCAGAAAGTGGGCCGTAAACTCGCGGTGCAAGACAACGCCATTGTCATCAATGGTGCGGGCAAACACCTTACTTCGGGCATTATTGACGAGCACTCGCACATCGCCGCCACGCGCAACATCAACGAAGGCACCCAAGAGTCTTCCGCCGAAGTGCGCATCGGCGATGTCATTGATTGTGAGGATATTGACATCTACCGGCAATTGGCAGGTGGGGTGACGAGCAGTCACATCCTGCACGGATCGGCCAACCCTATTGGCGGTCAGACGCAGTTGCTCAAACTCCGTTGGGGCTTCTCGCCAGAGGAAATGAAATTTCAAAATTGGCCAGGCTTTATCAAATTCGCCTTGGGCGAAAACGTGAAGCAAAGCAACTGGGGGCGAGAAGGTGGCACCCGTTACCCGCAAAGCCGCATGGGGGTGGAGCAGGTGTACGTGGATTATTTTGCCCGGGCACAGGAATACGCCCGGCTCAAAACTTCTGGCAAACCCTATCGCAAAGACCTCGAACTTGAAGCATTGGCCGAGATATTGGATTCCAAAAGGTTCATCACCTGCCACTCCTACGTTCAGTCTGAAATCACCATGCTGATGCGCGTGGCCGAGCAATACAAGTTCAAAGTCAACACCTTCACGCATATTTTGGAGGGCTACAAGGTGGCCGATAAAATGGCGAAACACGGCGTGGGGGCCTCTACCTTTTCAGACTGGTGGGCCTATAAATTCGAGGTGTATGAAGCCATTCCGTACAATGCAAAAATGATGACCGACCAGGGCGTGACTGTGGCCATCAATTCTGACGACGCCGAAATGGCCCGCCGACTCAACCAGGAAGCCGCCAAATCCGTTATGTATAGCGGCATGAAAGAACAGGATGCCTGGAAAATGGTGACCATCAATCCTGCCAAACTCTTGCATGTGGACGACCGTACTGGCAGCATCAAAACTGGCAAAGACGCAGACCTGGTACTCTGGAGTGACAACCCACTCTCCGTCTATGCCAAAGCCGAAAAAACCTGGGTAGACGGCATCCTTTTCTTTGACCGTCAGGAGGATGTGAAACGACAAGAAGAGGTGCAAAAAGAGCGCGCCCGACTGATCCAGAAACTACTCAGCGATAAAAAAGGCGGCGAAGGCGGAGAAAAACCTAGCCGACCCAAACAGCATTATCACTGCGATAGTGACGGAGACGAAGGCTGAGGCTAAGGAATATCCAATATCCAACAAGGAATTTCCAATGTCCAAGTAAGCTTCGCGCTTGGAATTAGTTGTAATTCAATATAAGGCGGTCACTGTGAGTGGCCAAAAGCGAAGCTTACTTGGACATTGGAAATTCCTTGTTGGATATTGGATATTTTTTCCCTTGTTGGATATTGGATATTTTTCCCCTTGTTGGATATTGGATATTTAAAAAACAAATCATGCACAATTTTTTCACCTCCAAATCAAACCGCCTCTGGACCATCATGGCGGGCTTTTTTGTGGCCAATGCTTTGGTGGCCGAATTCATGGGCGTCAAACTATTCTCTTTGGAGAAAACGCTTGGTTTTGAACCGTCAAACTGGACACTGCTGGGCCAAAGCGGACTGTCGTTCACGCTCACGGCAGGGGTGTTGCTCTGGCCCGTGGTATTCGTGATGACCGACCTGATGAACGAATATTTTGGTCCGCGGGGGGTGCGTTTGATCTCGTACCTGACGGCTGGTTTGATCGCCTATGGCTTCCTCATGTTGTATTTAGCCATGGGACTAGAGCCAGCCGACTGGTGGCGTACCGCGCACATCAAACCCAGTCTTTCACCCGAAGCCGCAGCTGCCTTGCGGGCACAAGTGGGCGATTACAACACGGCGTATTCGGTGGTTTTTGGGCAAAGCTTGTGGATCATCGTTGGTTCGCTGTTTGCCTTCCTGATTTCTCAGGTCGTGGATGTGGCTATTTTTCACCGCATCAAAGCACGCACGGGCGAGGGCAAACTTTGGCTGCGCTCTACGGGCAGCACACTGGTATCGCAGTTTCTGGACAGTTTTGTGGTGGTATTCATTGCGCTTTACATCGGGCAGCAGTTGCCGTTCGTGATGGTGCTGGCGATTTCTGTTATGAACTACTTCTACAAAGGCTTGGTGGCGCTGGTGATGACGCCGGTGATCTATTGGGTGCACCACGCGATTGACCGGTATTTGGGAGAAGATTTGGCGACGGAGATGAAGCGGGTGGCGCAGGGAGAGAAAAATTAAACCGCAAAACCGCAAAACAGGAGAA
>JANMME010000617.1:0-7341 GCA_031373015.1 Saprospiraceae bacterium | reverse complement strand
CTTATCAAAAAATAGGCTTTATTGCCTATGGTTCTCAAGGAGTTGGTCTGAATGTTCTGATTGGTAGGCACAACTTGTAAAAGTTTGAACGTACCTGTTGCGGTGCCATCGCTGCGCCAAAGCTGCCGCCCCTGGGTTCCTCCCTGCATTCCACCTCCCCGGTAAAATATCAGGCTGTCTGCTTTTGTAAGTTCAGAAGGGAATGTGCCGCCCAAACCCGGAACGCCGTCTATAACCAAGGCTGCGCTGCCTTCAAAATCGCTGGCACACCAAAGTTCGTATCCGGTGACGTCATTCCAGTCGGGGTAAAAAACCTTGCCGTTCAAAGCCGCAATACTCGGGACGTTATTGGGAGAAATGGACGTTACATCGTCAATGAGGAGGGTTACGGCGGGTGTGCCACCCTGTTTATACAAGGAATATTTTGACACGTCGTAAGCCGAAATAAAATAGAATCCATCAGCAGTCTCTGCGGGATCCGCCGTCGAGCTGCCATAATCGCTGACCTTAATGGCAGGCCCGTTTCCATCGTAGGTCCAAAAGCCATAGCCTTGGTTGAAAGTAAGCGCGTAAAACAGCACCTTGTTATTTATGGAATGGAAAGGCCCGCTTAAATATTCAAACGGATGATTGCTTGGTTTATGAATATCGTTTAAAAGTTGTGGCGTTTGGCCATTTGCCCAAACGTCGAGGCAGGCAATCAAAATCAGTACGGATAAGTATTTCATAGAAATATAAGTTGATATTTATGAGGGTGATAGGATTATATAACGGTCAACAGTCAATGGTCAACGGTCAAAGGTCAACAGTCAACAGTCTTTACAATACCTTGTGCCGCAAATGTAGAAGCCTATGCAAGATAATGACCTTTTTAAGGAGCAAGAATTTCCGCCGAGCACTCCCAGCCTCCCCCAGCCGCAGGTGCGATTGGTATTGTTGGCCCAAATTGGGATGATGGTTTTTTGTTCCGGTATCGGAGTACTGCTGTACTATTTTATCTGCACCATTGTGGGCTGGGATATTTCGACGGCACTTAGCGCTGATTCACCTATGGCAGAACGCTGGCAAGTGCGGCTGCAACTAGGATTGACCCATTTGTTTGGGTTTTTGGTGGCTGGAAGCGTCACCGTTTGGATTTTTTATCGGGGTATTACGCAGACGGCTATGAGTTGGCCGGATTACCTGAAAACCCGGCACTGGCCTCGGTGGACAGAATTATTTCTGGGCATATTGTTGATGGCAGTTTCTTTGCCCTTGGTACTTTATTCCTTGAGTATCAACCAACAACTCCCATTACCTGAACTTTTCAAAGAAGCCAGTGCGCAAGCGGAGGAAGCCCTCAAAGGGTTGCTCCACATGGACAATGGGGCCGAACTTTTTGCCAATATTGCTATCATCGCGCTGCTACCAGCTCTGGGCGAGGAGTTGGTTTTTCGGGGGGTCATTCAGCAACAGCTGATGCGCCGTATCGCCAACCCCTGGGTGGCTATCTTGGTCTCGGCCATTGTTTTTAGTGCAGCGCATTTCCAGTTTGAGGGCTTCTTGCCCAGGGTGTTGCTGGGCTTTTTGCTGGGCTGGCTTTACTGGAGAACACGCAATTTTTGGGTACCCGCGGTAGGCCATTTTTTCAACAACGGTATTCAGGTGGTTGGGCAATATTTGTACGGCAAGGAGATGTCGGCCATTGACCTGGAAAAAGATGTACAGGTGCCCTGGGAGTTTGCCGCCATGTCGGCTTTTATGGTGTGGGCGGTGATGCGGCTGATTGGACAACAGACCAACCGAACATGAGTTATCCCCAATTTTAGGTTATCCTCTGGGGCTGAAATAAAAGTCGGGATGACTCATATTGATTTTGCAAGTTTTAAACTTATGACTATCAGATTTTTAACCCTGTTCTTTGGCTTTCTCCCTGCTTTTCTTTTCGCGCAAGAGAAGGTTACGCTGGATTACTATTTGCCTAAAATAAAATACAACCCAGCGATCCCCACACCCGCAGCCTGGCTTGGCTATGAAGTGGGCGAATGGCACGCCACACACGATCAACTTATCGGCTACATGAAGGCCCTCGATGCCGCCAGCGACCGCATCAGTTTGCAAGAATATGGACGCTCCCACGAAAACCGCCCGCTTCTGTGCCTCACTATTACCGAGCCCTCCAACCAGCTGCGTTTGGAGGAGATTAAGGCCGCCCGCAACCGCCTTGTGAGCCCTGCTGAAAGTGTTCGCTTAGATTTAAAAAATATGCCCGCCGTCAACTACATGGGCTACTCCATACACGGCAACGAGACAAGTGGAAGCAATGCTGCATTGCTCGTAGCCTATTATCTCGCTGCCGCGCAAACACCTGATATTGAACAACTTCTGCGCAATACGGTCATCTTGTTCGACCCCTGTTTCAACCCTGATGGAATGCAGCGATTCTCCAGTTGGGTCAATAGTCACAAAAGCCAGAACCCCTCACCCGACCCTGCCGGCGATGAGTATAACGAACCCTGGCCGCGCGGCCGCACCAACCACTATGGCTTCGACCTCAACCGCGATTGGTTGGTGGCTCAACAGCCCGAGACCGTGGGACGGGTGGGTATTTTCCAGGATTGGCATCCCAACGTCTTGACCGATCACCACGAAATGGGCAGCGGATCCACGTTCTTTTTCCAGCCGGGGGTGGCCAGTCGCGTTAACCCGATCACACCCGTCCGAAATCAGGAACTTACCGCTAAAATCGCCACTTACCACGCTCGTTTGTTATCCGAGAAAAAGATCCTCTTTTTCACCGGTGAAAACTTTGACGACTTCTACTATGGAAAGGGCTCGACCTATCCCGATGCCCAAGGCAGCATCGGTATTTTGTTTGAGCAAGGCAGCAGCCGAGGTACCGTTCAGGAAACTGAAAATGGTTTGCTGACATTTCCCTATTCCATTCGCAATCAAGTGCTTGCTTCCTTATCCACGCTCCAAGCTGTGGGTGAAATGCGGGTTGAATTGAATGAGTATCTGCGCGATTTTTACAAATCCGGCCTTGAAGAAGGCCGCAAGAGCGAGGTGAAAGGCTATGTTTTTGCAGATGAAGATTTGCCGGCTCGGGAGTTTCTTAACCTGTTAGGCCGAAATCGCATAGCCGTTCAAAATTTGCAGGAAAACCTAAGCCTCAATGGGCAAACTTTCCAAAAGGACGCAGCCTTTTTTGTGCCGACCGAACAGCCCCAATACCGCCTCATTCGGGGCATTTTTGAGCGGCCCACCACGTTCACCGACAGCATATTTTATGATATATCGGCCTGGACTTTGTCCGATGCTTTTGGCCTTAACTGGGCTGCCGTGAAGGGCAAAATGCCCGCTGTCTCCAAAGGGCTTTCGCTCGTATCACGCAACCCACCTTATGCCCTGAACGGTGGGCCCGATTACGCTTATGTGATCCCGGCAGCAGGCTACGAAATCCCGGAAATCTTGGTGCAGTTACAAAAGTCGAACCTTCGAATCCGTGTTGCAATGGAGTCTTTTACGGCTGAAAATCAACGTTTTGAAGCTGGTTCGATTGTCATTGCAGCCGACCGACAACCCATGAGTGCGGCTGATTTTATGGGCAAGATGGGTGAAGTGGCACAGTCGGGAGTTCCCCTTACCGTTATCCAAAATGGCCTTACGCCAGATGGGCCAGACCTGGGTGGCAGCGCCTTCCCAAGCTTGCGCACACCAAAGGTTTTACTGCTCAGCGGGGAGGGCGTGAACGTGGGCGACGCGGGTGAAATCTGGCATTTGCTCGACACCAGGTACCATATACCTGTCACGCTCGTGGAGGTAAATCGTTTTGGCACTTTGAACCTTACAAAATACAATGTGATCATCCTTCCTGATGGGAATTACGGAAGCCTTTCAGCCGAAAAATTGAAGCAATTCGCGCAAGATGGCGGCACCATTATCGCTACTGGCAGTGCCCTTAAATGGCTAAAAACCGCAGGCTTAGCAGCACTGGAATTCCGCAACCAAGCAGCCGATGCGCCCGGCCAGCGGCCTTACGCCAACATCACGGAAGACAAGGCAGCACGCGTCCTGCCTGGTGCGATCTTCGAAACAGAACTAGATCTTACGCACCCGCTTTGCTTTGGCTACACACGCTCGAAATTGCCCATTTTCCTTTCCGATACACTGTTTGTAGAGCCTGCCAAAAACCCTTACGCCACGCCTGTTAGGCTGACGAAAGACCCTTTGTTGGCGGGATATATTCACCCAAAACAAAAACCGCTGACACCCGGCGCAGCGGGCGCGATCGTGTGCGGGTTGGGGCGTGGAAAAGTGATTTGCTTCCCCGGAAATCCGAATTTTCGGGGGTTCTGGTACGGGACGAACAGGTTGTTTGCCAACGCGATTTTCTTTGGGAATTTGATTAGCAGCGAGGGGGCGGAGAAGAAATAATCATAATCCGTGTCCCATCTGTGTCATCCGTGTTCCACCTCGTGAAATGGAACACGGATGACACAGATGGGACGCGGATTATAAACACCTTTCCAAAATCTTCTGCTCGATATTGGTAGTAGAATATCCCTCCACAAACGGCAAACTCAGCACTTGTCCGCCGCGAGCCAGTACAAGATCTGAGCCCACGATTTGCTCAGGTTTCCAATCGCCGCCTTTCACCAGTATGTCCGGCTGGATGATCCTGATGAGTTCTATCGGGGTATCCGCTTCAAAAACGACCACGGCATCTACCATTTGAAGGGCTGCGAGGAGGTGGGTGCGGGTGAGTTCGTCGTTGATCGGGCGGTGCGGGCCTTTGAGCTGTCGGACAGAGTCGGAGCTGTTGAGGCCGACCACAAGGCGGTCGGCGAGATCACGGGCTTGGGCGAGATAATGCAGGTGACCGAAGTGAAGCAGATCGAAACAACCGTTGGTAAACACAATGCGTTGGTTGGCTGCCCGCCATTGGGCAAGGGTTTGGGTCAGCGTTTCGAGTGTCTGGATTTTTTGCTGGATGTGGGTGAAAGTCGTCATAGTTGGTGTGGCTGGTAGAGGAGGCAAATGTTCGGTGGCCAGTACTTAGTTACTTCTTCCGATTTGCTTTTTTTGATTGCTTGGCCTGCCTGTTCTTGGATTTTTTCTTAGCCTTGTTCTGCCGCGGTTTGCCCTGCCCGAGCTCAGATGGCCTTGTCCCCATTCCAGCTCCTGACATCATTTGCAAATAATCATTTGGATCCATAAAAATCTGGTCGGAAGGCATGTGGACAGACTGCAGGATGCCGCCAATGCCTTGGTCTTCGTCGAGCACATAGATGACCTTCTCACCGTTGAGTGTTTGGAAGAGTATGGGGGCTTCGCTGTACCCGGTTTCCAAGCCAGCCACGCCGTAGTAGTCGAAGCGTTTGGCATCTATCCCTTGCAGCATGATATCGTCGTCAATAATCACGGTCGCGCATTGAGTGCAAAAATGCCCGGCTGGTGCTGACATCAGGCGTGATGAGATTTGGGTGGCGTAGATAAAATTGCTGTACTGCTGTTGGGTCGGCGCGCTGGAGCGGGGGCATTTATCCTTGTAGCCGGTGAAGGCGGATTCGTAGGCGTGCTCGACCGTGCCCTTGAAGATGGGTATCTGGGTTTTTTTGCTGGCCTTATCCAACAGATCCAGGTTGTCTTTGCCCCTCATTTCTAAGTCGTGCCGAAGCAAAGCGATATGGCCATCTTCGACTTTCAGTATTTCGATGGTGGGGTCTTTGGGCCTTTTCTTTTTGAAAAAATCGAGCATGAGTAGGTTGAGTGATTTTTGATGAAAAATGAATTGCCTCAAATGGCCCGGGGCTGAGAAGCAAGAGCCGATTAATAGCCGATGTTACGCCACTACCACCAAATCCTCAGAGCAACTTTAATCATTTACTTTTGCGCAAAAATACGCATTGCAGATGAACCTTGAAGTAGAACGCTCTACACCCCTTTGGTTGCAACGGACTGAGATCCTTCTTGGCGAGGCGGCACTCGAACGCATGAAAAACCTGCGGGTCATGGTAATCGGTCTCGGTGGTGTCGGCAGTTTTGCTGCTGAGTTCCTTGCCCGGGCAGGGGTTGGGAATATGATCATCGTGGATGGCGACACCGTGGACCTGACCAATACTAACCGTCAACTTCCGGCGCTCCACAGCACAGTAGGCAAACGCAAAACGGCTGTGATGGCGGAACGAATGTTGGACATCAACCCCGCCTTAGTACTCACTGTACGCGATGAATTTATTAACCCGAAAACGGTCAAAGACTTGATTACCAAAGACTTCGATTATGTTTTTGATTGCATTGACTCCATACAGCCAAAACAGTACATCATCGTAGCCTGTAAGCAAAAAGGTGTACGCATTATAAGTAGCATGGGCGCTGGCGGACGGTTGGATCCTTCCAAAGTACAGGTGGCGGATCTTTCCGAAACTTTCAATTGCCCCTTTGCCCAACAGGTGCGCAAAGGCCTGAAAAAGAAGGGCGTATGGCGCGGGGTCACCGTTGTGTTCTCCTCCGAACGGGTCAGCAAAGAACACATGATGATGACGGACGGCAGTAAGTTCAAAAAATCGTTTTACGGCACGAGTTCGTACATCCCGGCACTTTTTGGCTTGCACATGGCGAGCGTGGTGGTGCGGGAGGTAGCCGGGAATGTCAAAAAAGTGTCGGCCTCAGCAGTTGATTGTGGGTGATAAAAGTTTTAATGTTGATGATTTCGACCTAAATTTCACTGGCAATTTGCGCCAATACTGCTGTTAGGGTGTCTTCTAAATAACGCTTGATATTGGCTTCTTTTCCTTCGCCATTAGTATATGCCGAGACGACATGGGGGGGTATTGCAAGGGGTAAAACTAGGTTAGTTGCATCCTCTTCGTTTTTGCCTTTATGCTCTAAAAATGCCCCAATTGCGAGCGCTCCATCTTCGTACCCAAAGTGGTGAATAGTAATACCAACGTGATATTTCTTTTCTTCTGAAAAATCAAAGCCAAGTATGAACCAAGCCTTGGGCAAGCTTCTATTGAAGTAGTATCCATGCTTTTGAGCGTAACTTATGATTTGACCAAAGTAAAAATCTTGTCGAGGGCGCTGTGTAGGCTGATAGATATCATTATCATCAAATGAGCATTTTTTTAGGTATACACCAGCGTCCTTTCCATATTTATTCTTCAAATTCTGCTCTACATCTTGTAAATAGGCTTCGCAAATAGAGAATATTTTCTGTCTGCCCACAGTAAGAGCTTCTGCTTTTGCTTCAAGCGCAACTTGTTTTTGCATCCTTATCCTTTCAATCAAAGCATCTTGTACAGCTTCGAAGGAGGACGAAGGTGACACCTCTTGGACATTGAGTGCTTCTTGGATGTT
>JANMME010001108.1:0-2539 GCA_031373015.1 Saprospiraceae bacterium | reverse complement strand
TGGATGTTGGACTGCTTGAAATTGGACATTGGACGGAGGACGTTGGACTGTTAGACACAGGACTCAATTAGTTCAATCTCTATTCGATACTTTTGCCGCTCCTGTCCAACGTCCAACATCCAATGTCCAATGTCCAGCAGTCCAACATCCTCCTCGCCGGATCCGGCCTTTCCGGTTTGACCCTCGCACGTGAATGCGCGCGCCGGCCCTTTTTTCAGGACAAGAAAATAGTCTTAATTGACCGAGACGACAAATCGCGCAACGACCGCACCTGGTGTTTTTGGGCAAAGGATGGTGAACTGCTTCCGCCAGTGGTCTACAAAAAATGGGAACAGTGCCTGTTTTTTGGTAGTGATTTTGAAAAGGTTTTGGACATCGCGCCTTACAAATACCATATAGTTCGGGGCTTAGATTTTTACAATTGGGCCAAAACGGAGCTTTCAAAATACCCCAATGTCCAAATAATCACCGCCAACATCCTCGGCCTTGACCCACAAAACGGAATCGTGAAAACGGATGCTGGTGATTATCAGGGGGAATGGGTATTTAATTCCGCATGGTTTCCCGCCACCACCGAGGCTTTTACAGGAAAAATCGTTGACGGCGCACAATGGGCAGCGCCCAATCGCCAATCGCCAATCGTAAATCGTAAATCGCCAATCAACACCTTCCTCCTCCAGCATTTCAAAGGCTGGCTCATCGAAACCCCCTCCCCTACTTTCAACCCGGCCGCCGGAACTTTCATGGATTATCGCCTGGAACAGCACGGTGAAACGCGCTTTGTCTACGTATTGCCTTTTTCTGAAACCCGCGCCTTGGTGGAATTCACCGTTTTCTCGCCCACGCTTTGTCCTGCCGAGGAATACGATGCCGAACTTCGCCGATACATTGCTGAAGTGCTGAAAATCAAGACCTATGCTGTGGAGGAAGAAGAGTTTGGCGTGATACCGATGACGGATTTGCCGCTTTCTCCCAGGGGGGAAGGCAGGGTCATCAACATCGGAACGGCAGGCGGTTTTGTAAAGGCTTCGAGCGGGTATGCTTTCCTCCGTACCCAGCGCAAACTCCGCGCTTTTGTGGATGCCTGGGAAAAATCGGGCCTGCCCAACCCGTCTTTGTTGCAGTCTTCGCGGGGCTTTCGCGCACTGGATTCTATCATGCTGCGCGTGTTGCGCGAGGGCTCTGTTTCAGGAAAAGAATTCTTTAGCCTATTGTTTCAAAAACTTCCAGCGCCGCTGGTGTTTCGTTTTTTGGATGAAGATGCTTCTTTGGCAGAGGTATTGCGCGTTCTTGCTGCGCCGCCGACTTGGCCTTTTTTTAAAACAGCTTGGAGACAAATGCTACATCTTTTCAAAATTTAGCGCTTGAATTCCTGCCCGAATCCCTTATTTTTGTGAAAATTTTCCTACAAATGGTGTCTGCAACATTTTCGGTCCCACTCCATAAACTAAATGCTAGCTTTATTGATAAAATCAAAGCTTTTATTGGCCATGATGGAGATGAACCCAACTTACTTATTAGTGTGTTGCCAAAATTAGAGCCTGCACAGCCTGGTGAATCTCGGAATGAGTACCTTACTAAGCTGGAACAGTCTATTGACGAGCTCGAAAAAGGCGAAGCAGTTTCTTTCGATTCTATAGAAGATTTTGAAACGTTTGTAGCATGGTATAGCGCTGCACACGACGATTTTGAAAGCCACATGAGTGACGAACAGTCCAATGCTTTAGGAGAGGCGATTAAAATGACATACGATGAAAACAACCTGATTCCTCAATCTGAGGCCAAAAAACTCGTAGCGCAATGGCTCAACAAAAAACGGTCAAATGGCTGAACAAAGCGCTCATCGAACTTTTTGACACACGCCAATCCCCTGAAAAAAATTCTTACCAATAGATTCACTTGAAAAATCAACAGCCAACGGTCAAAAGTCAAAAGCCTATCCCCCGCGTCGGCATCACGGGCGGCATCGGCAGTGGCAAAAGCACCGTGTGCCGCATTTTTCATGAGGCCCTGGGCATCCCGATCTTCTATGCCGACATCTGGGCGAAAAAGTTGCTGAATTTTGACCCTGATCTGCGGGAGGGCATTATTCGCCTTTTTGGGCCGGAGGCATACACCCTTGATGGGGAATATAACCGGCCGCATGTAGCCAAAATCGCCTTTTCTGATCCAGCCAAACTCGCCGCCCTCAATGCGCTCGTTCACCCGGCTGTAGAGGCCGAAAGCCTCGGCTGGCACCATCACCAAGCCGAACTTGGCTTCCCTTACACCCTCAAAGAAGCAGCGCTCATTGTAGAGAGTGGCGGCCACCAATACCTTGATTTTCTCATCGTTGTGACAGCCCCGGAGGATTTGCGCATCCAGCGTGTGATGCAACGCGACGGTATCACCGAGGAGCAGGTGCGGGCACGAATTCGAGGGCAATTGCCCGAACTGGAGAAACTGAAATTAGCCGATTTCGTGATCGTGAATGACGGCTCGGAAATGCTGTTGCCTCAGGTGTGGGCGGTGCATCAAGAGATATTAAACAGCAAAACAG
>JANMME010000598.1:0-13194 GCA_031373015.1 Saprospiraceae bacterium | reverse complement strand
AGCCGCAGGATTCACACCAGCGCTCCTGCGGCTAAAGCCGCCGGTACAGACGCTACACCAAGCCCTCTCGCAACAAATCATGCAAATGCACAATCCCGAGAAAATGCCCGTTTTCGACCACTAAAAGTTGAGAAATGGAGTGCTGGCGCATCAGCGCGAGGGCGTTCACCGCCAGCGTGTCGGGGCTGACGGACTTGGGGGCAGGGCTGAGGATATCGCTGGCGCAAACAGCATTGAAATCACCGCCACGCTGGAGCATCCGGCGCAAGTCGCCATCGGTGATGACGCCTAACAGCTCGTCTTCGTGGCTGATAACGGCGGTTGCACCGAGCCGTTTGGAACTGATTTCCAGGATAACATCGGGCAGGGTCGCATCCGGGCCGACCACTGGCCGCTCGTGAAGCGGGTACAGATCCTGCACCCGAAGGTACAGTTGTTTGCCAAGCGCACCACCTGGATGGAATTTCGCAAAGTCTTGAGAACCAAAGCCTTTTTTAGAGAGCAGGGCCACGGCCAAGGCGTCACCGAGTGCCATTTGGGAAGTGGTGCTGGTGGTGGGTGCTAGGTTATTGGGATCCGCTTCTTGTTCGACAGGCGTGTAAAGCAGGTAATTGGCCTGGCGCGAGAGACTGCTTTGGCGATTGGCCGTGATGGCCACCAAGGGATTGCCAAAGTTTTTGACCAAGGGGGCAAGGACTTTGATCTCGGGTGTTTCTCCGCTCTTGGAAAGGCAAATGACAAAATCGGCGGGCTGCACCATGCCCAAGTCGCCGTGGATGGCATCGGCAGCGTGGAGGAAGAGCGCGGGAGTGCCCGTGGAGTTGAGGGTAGCGACTATTTTCTGCGCCACGATGGCACTTTTTCCGATGCCGGTAACGACCAAACGGCTGGCAGGCGCAGCCGCTACGTCTTCTACCAAGCGTTGAAAATCAGGACTGTCGTCCAGGCTTTCGGCCAAAGCTATCAGCGCCTCGGCTTCAAGACGTATGGTGCGGCGGGCGATGTCGAGAATACCCATTTCGATTGATTCGATTGATTCGATTGATTCGATTGGGCGTTTTGGTAAAACTCTGGGTAAAGGCAGCACAGCATATTATCGCTAAACTCAACGACCTAATCGAACCAATCCCACAATCGAATCAATCGAATCAATGTTTAAGTTTGTCCGCCTCGCTCACCCTGTTGAGCAGGTCATCCACCCGGAACATTTCATCCACCGTGTCGTCGAGGAAAAACTCGATGTCGGGCATGCGGCGCATTTGCTTCCCGATTTTGGCCGCAAGGGCTTGGCGCAGAATGTTGTGGGAATCTTCAAGTTGAAGGATGACTTCGGGTTTGTCCTCCGTGCCGTAAACACTGATGTAAATCTTGGCCACCAGGAGATCGGGGGTCATTTTAACATCGGTGACGGTGACGAGTTTACCTCGGCCATATATGTTGCTGCCCGCTTCGGTAAGTATCATTCCGAAGTAGCGGCGGATGAGTTCGCCTACTTGATTTTGACGGATAGTAGCCATAGTATGAATGGATGAAATGATAAAGCGATGAAGTGATAGCGTGATTGAAAACGGCCCTTTGCGGTATCAAATCACTTCATCACGCTATCACTTTTACCCGCCGTAGCCTTGGCGAAGGCAGGCATCACTTTATTAAAGGGCAAAGGTAGTTTTTTGGCGGTTGTGGAAGGATTTGTTTCAATCCAAAATAAAATTTGGGTTCACATTTGTATATGAAAGCAGCGTTTGCTACTTTTGCGCCCGTTTTTTACAGAACGTTCATTCTTTTTTTCAATAACAGACTCATAATGAGACATTACGAAGTCAACTTTGTCGTAAACCCAGTGCTGTCGGGCGACGAAGTAAAAGCGACAGCGGAAAACATCCAGAAGGAGATAACGGGCGCAGGTGCGTCCATCGTCCATGCGGATGAAATGGGCCTCCGTCAATTGGCCTACCCTATCAACAAGCGCTCTACGGGCTACTACTACTGCATCGAGTTCGCCTGCGAAGCCTCCGAATGGTTGGTAAAGTTCGAGTTGAACCTCAAACGCAACGAAAATCTCCTGCGTTTCCTCACGGTCAAACTCGACAAGTACGGCATCAAGTACAACGACGACAAACGCAAGGGCCTCATCGGCACGCGCAGCAAGAAAAAAGAGGCTCCTGCTTCTGCTCCCGCGCCTGCTGCAATTATTGACGACAAAGAGCTCGAAGCCGTTTTGGCGCCCGAAGTCATTGACCTTGACGCTTAAATCCATTCATTCACCAATCACTCATCCGTACCATACTTATGGCTGCTTCCAGAGAAGATGTCAAGTTCCTCAGCAACCCCAAACTAGGGTTGCGTGGCAAAAAATACTGCCGTTTCCGCAAATTCGGCATCAAGTACATTGACTACAAAGACTCGGATTTCCTGATCCAATTCATCAACGAACAAGGCAAATTGCTCCCGCGCCGCATCACAGGCAACAGCCTGAAGTATCAGCGCCGGGTAGCTACTGCCGTCAAACGCGCACGTCATTTGGCAATCCTGCCTTTCGTGGCTGACTTGATGAAATAAACTTTTTGGGTTACAGGGTTTCAAGGTTGAAGGTTTTTGGTTCGCCAACCCCCAAACCTCTGAACCTCCAAACCTATAAACCATATAATTTTAACAGCAATGAATATCATTCTGCTCGATCATATTGACAAGGTAGGCGCCAAGCACGATGTCGTCAAGGTTAAAGACGGCTACGGGCGCAACTACCTCATCCCGCAAGGTTTGGGCATTGTGGCCAACAAGCCCAATCTGGCCCGCCTCGAAGGCATGAAAAAAATAGGCTCCAAAAAAGAAGCCGCACTTATCGCAGCCTTCAAAGAGGTGGCTGCCAAATTGTCCGGCTTGCGCGTCAAGATTGCGGCCAAAGCAGGCGAAAATGGCCGTCTTTTTGGTTCGGTCACCGCTCAGCACCTTTCTAACGCTCTGCAAGAGTTGGGCGTAGATGCCGACAAACGCATCATCGAAATGCCCGATGAGGTCAAAGACCTCGGCTCATACACCGCTACAGTCAAATTCCACCCAGAGGTGGAAGCCCCCGTCAAGTTTGAGGTGGTGAATGAAGCCGGATCGTCTCTCCAGTCAGAGGAAGATGGCAAAAACGAAACGGCAGCGAATTTTGAGTTGGCAAACAGGCGTGACGACGAGGTGGAAATGGATGACTAAAGACTTTTGACTTTTGACCTTGGAGATTGGACTTTAATGTTTAAGGTATATGGGGACTCAGCAGGTCTAAGTGAAAAATATTTAATAAAAAGCGAAACCAACTGCTTTGCAGAGGGTTTCGCTTTTTTTTGTTTACCCGCCATAGCTTCAGCGAAGGCGGGCAAACAAATCCCCAAATCCCCAATTTACCCGCCGTAGCTTCCCGCTGTCGCCAATGGCTGAGGCGAGTAAAAGCGAAGGAGGGTTACAAATCACCACCAAAAATGAGAAACACCATCATTCGCCGCGTCATTGTGTTAGGGGCCTTGGCAAGCCTCAGCCTCCTCGCAGTACAAACCTACTGGGTGCTGCGCACTTGGAATTTGCAAGAACAGGAATTCAACCGTCGGGTAAACCAGGCCATGCTCGACGCAGCCAACCAACTGGCGCAGATGAACCTCTTTGCCCTGCCCAGCCAAAAACTGGTGCAGCAGGTATCCACCAACTATTGGGTCGTCAACGTCAACAACGTGTTCGAGGCCAGCGATTTGGAACACGCGCTCGGCAAAGCATTCGAGACGCAGGGCCTCAAAGAAGACTATGAATACGGCATTTTTGACTGCTCCAGCGACCAGATGGTGCGTGGTAAACTCGTAAAATATTCCACCAAAAAAGACGACTCAATGCCCTTGGCAGAGCCATTGCCCAAGCACTACGACCAGGATTTTATCTACTATTTTGGCGTGCTCTTCCCCGGCAAAAGTGCCAATATCCTCAGCAGTATATGGCTCGTAGTGGGCTTTACCGCGCTCATGTTGCTCACCGTGTTGTTTTTCATTTACTCCATTTTTGTAATCCTGCGGCAGAAGCAGTTGTCGGAGTTGCAGCGCGACTTCATCAACAACATGACCCACGAGTTCAAAACCCCCATTTCGACCATCAATATATCCACTGATGTTTTTCTGAAAAATGACAAAATCAAAGAAGACCCCCGTCTCAACCGTTACGCAGGAATCATAAAAGAACAGGTTTTGAGGCTCAACACGCAGGTAGAAAAAGTGCTGCAACTCGCCAAAATCGAGCGCGACAACATCGAGCTCAATGTGGAAGAAATTGACCTTGCCGAGCTCATCCACGCCATTTCTCCCTCCATCGAACTAAAAGTCAACGATAAAAACGGCACCCTGCACCTCGACCTCGATGCAACCAACTCGCTCGTCCGTGCCGACAAACTCCACCTCACCAACATCCTCCACAACCTCGTGGACAACGGTGTGAAGTATTCCAAAGAAAAACCCGACATCCACGTCGGCCTCCGAAACGAGGGCAACAACCTGGTGCTGAGCGTCCAAGACAACGGGATCGGCATCCCAAAAGAGCACCAAAAGCGTGTGTTCGACAAATTCCACCGCGTGCCCACGGGCAACGTACACAACGTGAAAGGTTTTGGGCTTGGGCTTTTTTATGTCAAAACCATGTGCAAGGAGCACCGGTGGAAGCTCAGTCTGACGAGCGAATTGGGCAAGGGGACGAGGATAGAGATAAGGATGCCGCAGGGGTAACCTTACCTTTGCCCCATGTCACCCACTTTTCAACTTCAAAACTCCCCCATCTTTCTCGGCTCGCTCGCCAAGGCATTTCCCGTTTGGCTTGAAAACCAACACTATTCGCAGATTTTTGTCCTCAGCGACGAAAACACGCGTCGTCATTGCCTGCCTTATTTCTTGGAAAATACTGGGCTTTACGAAAAAATCATTTTGACTGAAATCAAGTCGGGCGAAGCCGAAAAAAACCTCGCCACCTGCGAAAAAATCTGGCAAGCCATGCTCGCCCACAAACTCGACCGCAGAGCGCTCGTGATCAATCTCGGCGGCGGGGTCATCGGCGACATGGGGGGCTTTTGTGCGGCCACCTGGAAGCGCGGCGTTGATTTTGTACAAGTCCCCACTACCTTGCTCTCTATGACAGATGCCGCGATTGGTGGCAAGACGGGCATTGATTTTCAAGGAATAAAAAACACGATTGGCGTATTCCAGCAACCTGCTGCCGTTTTTGTGGATCCTTTTTTCTTGCAAACTTTACCCGAACGCGAATTGCGCAGCGGTTTTGCGGAAGTGATCAAACATGCGCTGATTGGCGACCCTGAGTTGACACGGCAACTAAGTGAGGGGGTGACTTCAAGTCACCTCCTCACTTCGCTCGATTGGCTCGACATTCTCCAAAAATCCATCGCCGTAAAAGTCCGAGTAGTACAAGAAGACCCCTTAGAAAAAGGTCTCCGAATGCTCTTGAATTTTGGCCACAGCATCGGCCACGCTCTGGAAAGTTGGTTTTTAGAAACCGATGAGCCGCTCACGCACGGTGAAGCAGTTTATATTGGGTTGATTTGCGAAGCAGAAATTGCGTCTTTCTTCGCCAAGGCTTCGGCGGGTAAAGGAGAGAGAAATCTTCGCACCGAGGTGTTGGCACTGGGAGCGAACATTTTCCCAAATAGAACCATTGACGCTGAAATATCCCCTGCCATTTGGGATCTGATGCAGCAGGACAAAAAAAATTCGTCCGGCACAGTACGCATGGCTGTGCCGGACGAAGCGCCGTTTTCTTTGAAAATTATGGAGCCTACAAGGGCAGATGCAGAGCGCAGTTTGGTGTTTTACAATGCTTTGGGCTAGGTATGCGGTCTGACGACTCCAAGTCGTCTGACCGCTCAGAACGATCCATCCTTGCTTGTCAGAACGATACACCCTTGCTTGTCAGAACGATACACCCTTACCCGTCAGACGACGTTGAGTCGTCAGACGGGATTGGGCTGGACGCGAAATGAATTTCGCGCTACTGCAATTTCGGCTTCACGAGCGTAAACACGCGCGAGATATTGAAGCCAAATCGGATGCCACTCAGCATTTTCCCATCCCCGTCTTTGAAAAACCAGTCTTCCTGCGTTTCGGTGATGAAGCCCTTGTAAGTCATGTAGGCCGCGTTGGTAAAATGCAATTGGAACACGTGGCCGCCCGTCTCAATGTCGAAACCTATCGAGAGGCTGTTGGTATGGGGCGATTCAATCTGCCCATCGGGTACATAATAATATTCCGCGTTGAGCGCAACGCGCTTGGTGAGCTTGATACGGCCTGCAGCGCCTACGCAAAACACGTCATTTTTATCAGCGGGTGAAGCAGTCAGATTGCGGTGTACCAGTGTGGGCATGATCTGCAGCGAAAGCCTGCTATTGAATTTTCGACCGATAAGCACTTGGTGGGTGTAGTAAATACGGTCGGAGAATTTGTTGTTGCGTTCTTGGTCTGCAAATTTGACCGTTTTTATCTGTGCGTCAATAAGATACGAGAGCGTAAATGGAATATTTTTGGCGCCCGAGCATTGCCGGAGAATTTTGTACTTGGTAAAGCCATCAATGATTTTCTCGGTGTTGTTGCGCCCAAAGCCTACCATCAAGCGATCCGTTACGCCATAATCTGCACCGATACGGATAGTAGCACCATCGAGACCAAACATATCATAGATACCCTGCCGGACAGGAGAAAACCGGTGCGAAAACTTGGTATCCAGCACTCCTTTGGCCGTGTTTTCAATGGAATGGCCATTGATGACCCGGTTGCTTTTGAAGGTAGCAGTCGCGTACACGGTTGTTTTTTCGTCTCCCAATTGAGAGAGCAAATCTTCGTTCTGAGCAAGGAGTTGTTGAGGCAAAAAAAGGCCCACCATTATCAAAACAAAGGCGGGTAAACACGCCGCCGTTAAAACTTTGGCGGGTAAACACGCCGCCGTTAAAACTTTGGCGGGTAGAGAGTAGATTTTTTTCATAAAATTTAGTTCGTAAGATTTTAGACGTTGGACGCTGGACAGTACAATATCCAACGTCCAACAGCCCAAGGTCCGTTTACTGTTTGGGCTCCAATGGCGCGTCCACCAGTATTATGGCTTCTTTGGCGATTTTATCGCTTACCAGGGATGGGATGCTGATATTGAAATCGGCCAATTTGAGGTTAAACCCGGCGTTGACTTTAACCTTACCTCCACCAACTGTGAGCGCACCATTGGCAGTGATATCCTTTGTGACACCGTGTATCGTCATTTGTCCTGATACCATGGCGTTGTAGGTACCCTCTTTGGCAAAGTTCACATCGCCAAGGTTGGTTATTTTGCCAATAAACGTGGCTTTAGGATATTTGTCCGACTCCATATAGTTCTCATTGAAATGCTCTTGCATCAAAGACTTTTCAAATTTGAAGCCTTTGACCAGTATGGCCCATTGAAAATTACCGTTGGAAGCATCAAGCACACAAGTGGCGCTATTACTCAAGGCGTCAATTTTTTCGGGCGATGAGGCGGCTGTGGCATCAAACTTTACTTTGCCATCGCGAGTGAAGAATTTTTGGCCAGTTTGGGCGGAAGCTGCTATCGTAAGCACGAAAAAAGCAGCACAGAAAACCATTAGTTTTTGCATGAGAAAGTGTGTTTGTGTAGTGAATGTGTTTTGGTAGATGTTGTGTGGGAAGTCAAGCGTTAACGGTCAAAAGTCAAGGGTTATTTGACCTCCACACAACGAGAAAGCTGTACATCAAGGTTGAGGCCATCGCACTTGCCTTTCAGGGTAACCGTTTCCCCTACCGGAAAATCAGTCCGGGGATGTTGGCTCAGTGCATCCAGTTCGCAGACAACAGCAAACTCATCGCCTGTTTCGAGCGTGACTTTTGCTGGGCCGCCTTCGGTTTTTGACGTCTCTTTTACCTTGCCTGTCACGGCTATGGTCTTGCCGAGGTATTTGCCATTAGCTGTGTTTTCGTCGGTGTTGTACTCCTTAAAAAGCGTGGCGGCTTCTATGGTTGCTTCGGCTTTGGATTTCGCCATGTTTTCGTGCGGTTTGTTCCAAAGGGCAATGCCAATGGCCACCCCTATAAGGCCAAGGCCAAGAATCGAAAGAAGAATGCGTTTTCCAGACATAATATAAAAATGTTAGGATGATCGAATTTTTAGGAGTGCCAACTACTTCTACCAACTAATTTTTCGGCGCCCCAGCATTTACCCAAGCGGCTATTTTTAGTTGGTTGCAATCGGAAAGCGCACCCGTAGGCGGCATACGGTTTACCCCATTACCATATACACGATCCACAATTTCACGGTTGAGGGTGAATATCTTCAGACCCTCGTATGTGTCGAAAGGGGCAAATTCTTGCACCCCGCCAGGGCCGTGGCAAGTGATGCAGTTAGCCTGGATAATAGGTTGAATATCAGCGCTATAACTAATGCCTAAAGTGTCGCAGATTGTTACCCCGTATTGTTCCACTTCATTGTCGTAGTAACAGGAGGTTTGCGTAAAAACGGCCAGTGCCGCAATGACAGACACGGCAAAAAAGAATTGTTTCATGTGCGAAAAACAGGAATA
Source organism: Saprospiraceae bacterium (assembly GCA_031373015.1). Classification (GTDB taxonomy): domain Bacteria; phylum Bacteroidota; class Bacteroidia; order Chitinophagales; family Saprospiraceae; genus M3007. The sequence continues at coordinate 4,613 of JANMME010000598.1, read as the reverse complement.
AGTTTTTTATTTTGGCTGCAAAAGTAGGGCGCCTAACCCTACACGTCAACTTATTTTCGTGAAAATCGTTCTGGGTGGAAATTGCTCAGAACGTGGCAGAAGTATGCTATGTGTCGACAACTGTGATTCAAACGCAAAATTCCGCCAATAGATACAGCTCCCGCACGATTGCACTACCCAACAAGCAAAAACAACCACTGAACATGGATAAAAAGAACTTAAAAAACCGCTTGCGACAGCTCGGCTGGGCGGGCGTCATTTTTTTTACGGTCAAGGGCACACTCTCGCTGCTTTTCGGGGCTTGGTTATTGCAGAAACTAGGTTGTGCCGAATAAAACAGTCTCACTACCTTCGCGCCTCGTTTTGGTCGCTTCCTTTAAGAAGCCACCATATTTCCAGTACAAACCGATTTAATAATGCAAAAACAATTTTTACCCGCCATAGCCGCCAAGCCTTGGCAGGCGTTGGCGAAGGCGGGGATATCTCTGGCCCTATTCATGGCCACTGCCCTTATTGCCCAAGCGCAACTCACCCTTAACGTCACAGCGATCCCATTCAACACCCCGCCAAGTGCAAACATCTATGTGGCTGGCACTTTCAACACTTGGAATCCCGGCGATGCCACCAAAATCCTTACTTCCCTCGGTGGAGGCAAATACAGTATCACCTTGTATCCTCCCAATGGGACCGTGGAATTCAAGTTCACGAGGGGAAACTGGGCCACCGTAGAAGGAAATGCCTCCGGCAGTCAACTCCCCAACCGCAGCACCACCTACAACGGCCAACCCAAAACTGTAAACCTCACCATTCTCACTTGGGAAGACTTGGCTGGGAACAATGGCACCGCAGCGCCCAACGTGGTGATCCTGAACAACGCCTTCTACATCCCACAACTCAACCGAAACCGCCGCATCTGGCTCTACCTCCCTCCTGATTATCAATCGTCGGCCAAAAAATACCCAGTCCTATATATGCACGACGGTCAAAACCTCTTTGACGACAACACTTCCTTCTCTGGCGAATGGAAAGTGGACGAATCGCTCAATCAGCTCCACGCCCAAGGCGACTGGGGTTGTATCGTGGTCGGCATTGACAATGGCGGTCAATACCGCCTTGACGAATACTCCCCTTGGGTGAACACTCAGTACGGCGGCGGCCAAGGCGACGAGTACACCGAATTCATAGTCAATACCCTCAAACCATATATTGATGCCAACTATCGCACCCTTCCGGGCCGATTGACCACCGGGATCGCAGGCAGCAGCATGGGCGCACTTGTATCCATGTACGCGTTCTCTGAAAGGCAAGACATTTTCTCGAAAGCAGGCATTCTCAGTCCTGCGTTCTGGTTTGCAGGCACGGCACCGGCCAATCATGTAGCCACACACACAAAACAAGGCAACGCACGGGTATATTTTCTCTCCGGCGCCGATGAGGAAGCCGATGGCAATCAATCCAACTACGTTGTTCAAGATATGCAGGCTGTAGCCAATGCCATGTCCACAGCCGGTTTCAGCCCTGGTGAAAAGTCTTTCAACGTAAAATCCGACGGCCAGCATTCTGAGTGGTTTTGGGCACGCGAGTTCCCCGATGCTTACAAGTGGCTTTTCGCCGACTTTACTTCCCCGACCAAGGAGCCTGGTCAGGCCTCCTTTTCACTCGATATATTTCCCAACCCCGCCAGCACTTGGGTACGTTTCGCCGGAGCGGCTGCAGGCGAGAAAATTGACTTCCAAATTATTGGCAGCGACGGCAAGCACTGGCGCGATTCCACCCTTCGCGGCGGCGATCCTGTGTGGACAGGCGACTTGCCAGCAGGTTTTTACTTTGTGAAAGCCCGAAAAGAAGGCGGTGAATGGGGTGTGGCAAGATTGGTGCGGCAGTAGGGCGAAATTCATTTCGCCATCGTGTGGATCGAAGAAGCCATTTACAGCAGTCTACAAGAAGGCAGATTTGTTTTGTCTCCGTGCAACCAAGTGCTTCGGCGACAAAACAAAACTGCCTTTTCATTTGTCTAAAGATTCCTTTTCCAAACACCGTCTTAAACCTTTGGCTACCCATCCAAACCAAGCCCCCCTTTTTTACCTTTGCACCTGCAATGAGCGATATCATACACCATGAGTGCGGCATCGCCGTACTTCGGCTTCTAAAGCCACTCGAATTCTACCACAAAAAATATGGCACTGCTTTCTACGGTGTACAAAAAATGCAGCTACTGCTGCAAAAAATGCGCAACCGGGGGCAGGACGGGGCTGGCATCGCCACGATTAAACTCAACCCCCAGCCAGGCACTCGCTATATCAGCCGCAAACGTTCCAATGCCCCCAACTACCTCGCCGATCTGTTCGACATGGTATGGGCAAGGCTGAACGCCGCCCCACCCGAGCACCGCGACGATACAGCCTGGCTTCGAGAAAATATGCCCTATATGGGCGAATTGCTCATGGGCCACCTTCGCTATGGCACCCATGGTGACAGTTCTATCGAATTGGTCCACCCATTCCACCGCCAAAACAACTGGATAAGCCGCAACTTGCTCCTCGCTGGCAATTTCAACATGACCAACGTGGACGAGCTCTTTCAGGAACTCGTTGATCTCGGTCAATACCCCAAAGAAAAAAGCGATACCGTCACTGTGCTCGAAAAACTCGGCCACTTCCTTGACGACGAAGTGCAGCGCCTGCACACCTGGTACAAACCGGACGGCCATTCCAATTCCGATATCAACCAACTTATCTACGAGAACCTCGACATCCAACGCCTCCTGCGTCGAGCCAGCAAAAAATTTGACGGCGGCTACGTCCTTGGCGGTATGATTGGCCATGGAGATGCTTTTCTGATGCGCGACCCCAACGGTATTCGTCCCGCTTATTGGTATCAAAATGACGAGATCGTGGTCGGGGCCTCAGAACGCCCAGCCATACAATCCGTATTTAATGTCCGTTTCAAGGACATGAAAGAACTCAAACCCGGCCACGCCTTAATTGTAAAGTACAATGGGAAAGTAGATGAACTGCCCTTTCTCGAACCGCGCGAACGTCGGGCCTGTTCCTTTGAGCGCATCTACTTTAGCCGGGGCAACGACCGCGAAATTTATCAGGAGCGCAAAAAACTGGGCGAACTCCTTGCTCGACCCGTCTTAGACGCTGTCAACTTCGACCTAAAAAACACTGTGTTTAGTTACATCCCCAACACCGCCGAAGCCGCTTTTTACGGCTTAATGGAAGGCTTGGAAAAAGAACTCAATGCCTGGAAACAAGAACAAATTCTCGCCCTGGGCGAAAATACCACGGCAGAAAAAATAGCCGAAATCCTTGCTGTTCGGCCACGCAACGAAAAACTTGTACACAAGGACGACAAGCAACGCACTTTCATCGCCAACAAAAAAGTGCGAAACAATATGGTGCACCATGTCTACGACGTCACTTATGGCGTTTGCCACGATGACAAAGACACCCTCGTACTGCTCGACGACTCCATCGTACGGGGCACCACCCTTCGCGACAGCATCGTCAGCATCACAGCCCGCCTCCGCCCCAAGCGAATTATCATACTTAGCAGCGCGCCACAAATCCGGTATCCTGACTGTTATGGTATTGACATGAGCAAAATGCGCGACTTCGTCGCTTTTCAAGCAGTAGTCGAACTACTCAAGGAGACAAATCAAGAAAACCTTATGCAAGAAACCTATCAGCGTTGTAAAAACTCTGAGCATTTACCCGTTGAAACGGCCCAAAATGAAGTAATCGCGCTCTACAGTCTTTTCGATTATTGCCAAATCAGCAGTAAAATAGCCGAGTTGGTTCGCCCTAAAGACCTCAAGCCCGAACTCAACCTCATTTTCCAAACCCTTGAAGGCCTTCATTCGGCTTGTACCAAAAATACAGGCGACTGGTATTTTTCAGGACAATACCCCACCCCTGGTGGCAACCGCGTCGTCAACCGTGCCTTCATGAATTTCATGGAAAACAAAGACGTACGGGCGTATTGAACACAACACCAACGCCTTCTACTGCCAGTTCAGCCTGGGCTGCAATTTTCTTTTAGCTAGACATACAAGGCTTCTTCGTTGATTTTCAGCACTTCCGCTTAATTACCACCCCAACCGCGCTTTCCCGAAATAAAGTTTTTTAAAAAATAATTGGCAAGGGTGTTGGTGAAATAAAATTCGTTTTTACCTTTGCGCCCGCTTTGGAAGATCGCAAGGTTTGGGGAGCAGCTTATGAACAGTGCTTAGTGGATAAAAGCAGATTCAGTGTTAAAAAAAAGTTGAAAAAATTGATTGCAGTTGCTTGGTTAGAAGATTAATAGATTGCTACCTTTGCGGCCCGATTGTGAGGGATGGTTGAGTTGAAGTTTCCTGGAGCAAAAAGTTGCCCCTTCAAAATTGATAGTGATTGCCACTTTTTTATCGGTGGTTTTTCTATAAGAGTTCATTGACGTACTGACAGTGGAAGGAAAAGAGAGGGTGGATAATTGTTTTTTGCAGGTAAGAGGATAGTTTAGAAGAGGCTGAGGAACAAAGTTACCCGTTTTGATTTATCAAAGCGGAGGCGAAGAATACACAATGGAGAGTTTGATCCTGGCTCAGGATGAACGCTAGCGGCAGGCCT